>NZ_BAAALD010000017.1:0-82869 GCF_039528095.1 Kitasatospora arboriphila | reverse complement strand
CCCCCCCCCCCCGCCCCCCCCCCGCCCCCCCCCGCGCCCCCCCCCCCCCCTTCCCCCCCCCCCCCCCCCCCCCGGCCGGCCCCCCGCCCGCGGGCCGCCGCCGAGGTGGTCGGCGGTGAGCGGCTGGCCCGGCCGGGGGTGCAGGTGGCGCCCCGGTCGGACGCGCCGGCGCTGCCCGGGAACCTCACCGGGCGGTCCTGGCTGGTCGCGGACGGCACCTCGGGCGAGGTGCTGGCCTCGTACAACGCGCACGCCGAGCTGCCGCCGGCGTCCACGCTGAAGATGCTGTTCGCGGACACCGTGCTGCCGAAGCTGGACCGCGAGGCGGTGCACCGGGTCGCCCCGGAGGAGCTGACGGGGCTGGGGGCGGGCAGCAGCCTGGTCGGGATCAAGGAGGACCTCGACTACAAGGTCGAGGACCTGTGGCGGGGGGTCTTCCTGAGCTCGGGCAACGACGCCGTACACGTGCTCGCCCACATGAACGGCGGCATCGACCGGACGGTCGCCCAGATGCAGGCCAGGGCGGACGCGCTGCAGGCGCGCGACACCCACGTGGTCACCCCGGACGGCTACGACCAGGACGGCCAGGTCTCCTCGGCGTACGACCTGACGCTGTTCGCCCGGGCGGGGCTGCGCAACCCGGACTTCCGGGCGTACTGCTCGACCCGGGACGCCCAGTTCCCCGGTGCGGTGGACCGGGCGACCGGGCAGCGCGGCAGCTTCGGGATCGCCAACACCGACCGGCTGCTGGGCAAGTACCCGGGCCTGATCGGGGTGAAGAACGGCTACACCACCAACGCCGGGTCGACCTTCACCGGGGCGGCCGAGCGGGACGGCCGGCTGCTGCTGGTCACCGTGATGCACACGACGACCTACCAGAAGGTGTACGACGAGGCGGCGGCCCTGCTCGACTGGGGTTTCGCCGCGGCCGACCGGGTGAACCCGGTCGGCGAGCTGGCCGAGGACACCTCGGCGGTCGGGGCGGCGGCCCCGACGGCGGAGCCGAGGCCCAACCCGGTTCCGGACACGGTGCCCTCGGCCGCACCGAGCCCGCCGCGGTCGGTGCCGGCGGCGCCGCCGGTCGCCGCTCCGGCCGACGCGCGGCAGCCGGAGCACGCCCGGCACTCGGGCGGTACGGCGGGGATGCTGGCCGCGGGCCTGTGCACGGCGGCGGCCGCTGCGGCGGCGCTGCGGCTGCGCCGGGACCGGGCCGGGCGGTTGTCGCTGCGGCCGGCGCTGCGCCGCTGGGCGGGCACGGGGGCGGGGCCGGTGCGACGGCGCTGACGGCGCCGCACCGCCCCCGTCCCGGCGGGGCCGGTCAGCGGGTGCCGCGGGCCCGGGCGGCGCGCAGCGCCTTGCGGGCGGCCCGGGTGGCGAACGGCGGCAGCACGTCGATGGCGATCCGGCGGGCGGTGGAGCGCTCCGGGGCCGTGCGGGTCTGCGGGGCGCCGTTCGGCTGGGGCCCGTCGAAGGCCAGCCGGTAGCAGGTGTGGCCGGCGATCTGCTCGTCGTCCATCCGGAAGCCCTCGGCGCGCCAGTCGCGCGCGAGCAGGTCCTTCTGGACGGCCGCGGCGTCGCCCCAGGTGCCGTAGAACTTCTCCGGAGTGAGGCAGACCGGCTTGAGGCCGAGGTCGAAGACGGCCTCCCAGACGGCGGCGGCGACACCGGGGGTGTGCGGGGCCCGGTAGTCGTCGAAGGCGACCACGCCGTCCTTGGCCAGGACGTCCCGGGCGACCAGGACGTCGCCGGCCACGTGCTCGTACAGGTGCGAGGCGTCGACGTGGACGAAGCGGCAGGAGCCGGCCGGGACGCGGCCGTCGGCGAGCACCGAGGTCGGCGCCTGGACGATCACCGGCAGCTCCTCGTGGAAGGCGAGGTAGTTGGCCTCGAAGGCCTGCCGGGTGAGGGTCTTGCGGTAGGACATGGCCATCTCGGCCGAGTTGTCGGCGTCGGGGGCGTCGGAGTCGAACAGGTCGCAGACCGTGAAGGTCTCCCCGGGCTGCAGGTACTGGCCCAGGACGACGGCGCTGCGTCCGAGGTAGGCGCCGAGTTCCAGCAGGTCGCCACCGGTGCCGGCGGCGGTCTGGCGGCGGAGCAGCCAGCCGAAGATCTCTTGGTCCGCCTTCCAGAACCACCCTGGTACGTCGTCCGGCGTACGTGGGACGGGGGTGGCGGTGACGGTGTCTGCGCTGGTCACGGGGGGCTCCATGGGTGCGGCGGACGGGTGGCGCGATGCGGGGCTCCCGCCGGCGGGGGTGTGCGTGGGCGACAGCCTGATGAGGACCGGATGAGAACCGGATGAGACGTGGACGTGATCCTAGTCACGTCCGAGTGTGCCCGACAGGGGCGCGATCTCACTTCTCGGCCGACGCTTCGATCAGCCTGCGGCCCTGTTCGCGTGCGCGCATCCGGGCGGCGGCCGGGTCGGCGAGGGCCGTCCAGGCCGCGCAGTACAGCAGGAGCCGGGCGACGAAGTCGATCCAGAGCAGCAGCGCGACCGGGACCCCGAAGGCGCCGTAGAGGCTGCGGCCCGCGACCGAGCCGAGGTAGGAGGACAGCGCGACCTTCAGCACCTCGAAGCCGACCGCGCCGATCAGCGCACCGCCGAACAGGGCACGGCGGGACTGGTCGGCGATCCTCGGGAAGGGCCCGAGGAGGTAGGCGAAGAGCAGCAGGTCGGCGCCGACGGCGATGAGGAAGCCGACCACCGTCAGCACGGCGCGGCCGGAGCTGCCGCTCAGCCCGATCGCGTCGGCGAGCCGCCGGGCGAGCGTGGTGGCGCCGGCGGACGCGCCGAGCGACAGCAGGCAGACCACGCCGAGGCCGAGCAGGACGACGCAGTCCCAGGCCTTGCGGACGAACACCTTGCCCGGGTCCTGGGGCAGCCGCCAGATCGCCCGGACCGAGCCGCGCATGGTCTCCACCCAGCCGAGTCCGGAGAGCAGCAGCACCACGCCGCTGATCACGCCGACCGTGGCCGCGTTGTCCACCAGGGAGTTCAGGTCGATCGCGTCGGAGAGGCCGGAGGCCTGGTCGGCGATGTCCTTCTGGAGTTCGTCCACGCGCTGCTGGGAGAGGGCCGCCGCGGCGATCGCCAGGGCCACGGTGAGCAGCGGGAAGAGCGCGAGGAAGCCGAAGAAGGTGACGGCGCCCGCCAGCCGGTTGCCCTGGGTGTCGCCGAACAGCTGGTAGGCCTGCCAGGCGCGACTGCGCATCAGCCGGGCCAGCAGCGGACCGACGACCGGGAGACGGGTGAGGAAGTCCACGGGCCCACCCCCTCGGGATCACCTGAACGAGCGACGACCGGTCCTGTATACCGTGCGCGGTGATCAAGTGTGGCCGGACGCGTCGGCGCGCCGGGCGGGCTGCCCCTGGCTGGCCTACAGCCGGGCCGGGGGCGGGACGGGGCTCAGGAGCCGGTGGGGGTGCCGACGTCCGAGGCGGTGCCGTCCGTCCGGGCGGCGGACTGCCCGGACGGGGCCGGCCGGGCCTCCTGGCCGGCCTGCGGCGCTGCCGGGCGGCCCTGCACCGGGGTGGTGTCGCGGACGCTCGCGGCGCGCTTGGCCCGGCGGGCGGCCCGGGCGGCGAGCTGCCGCGTCCGGGCGAGGGCGCGGACGCTCTGGTAGGTCAGGTAGTGGCCGTGGCTGAGCAGCTCGGTGCGCACGCCCTCGGCGCCGGCGGCGGGCTTGTAGTCGGCCGGGCGGAGCCGGGCGCAGTGCTGGGCGGCGCGGCGGAAGAACTCCCGGCGGTCGCCGGGCGGCACCCGGTCGGGGCGGCTGACCACGGTGTTGAGGTGGTGCACCATCCGGGCGAAGACCACCGGCCGCCAGCGGTCGAGGTCGGGCCGCCGGTCGAGGAAGGCGAAGACCAGGTCGTACTGGTCGAAGATGTCGAAGTGCTTGCGGCTGACCGTGGCGAGTATGTTGCCGCCCTGCTTGCGCTGGCGGTAGTGCACGCCGACCCGGTCGAGCACCGTCATCCGCCCGGCGGCGAGCAGCGCCGGGAAGGTCCACGGGGTGTCCTCGTAGTACCCGGCGGGGAAGGTGAGGCCCTCGGCGTCGATCCAGTCGCGGCGGTAGGCCTTGTTCCAGACCACCATGAGCAGGTCGAGGAGGTCGGGGCGGCCGTCGAGGTCGAACACGTCGGGGCCGGAGCGGGCGAACAGCGGGGCGGAGGCGGAGCGGACCACGCGGCCGTCCCAGTAGGTGCGCGCGTAGTCGTAGACCAGGATGTCCGGGTCGGTGCAGGCCCTCAGCCGCTCGTCGATCGCCTGCAGCAGGCCGGGGGTGAGGGTGTCGTCGCTGTCCAGGAAGATCACGTAGTCGCCGGCGGCGACGGCCAGGCCGGCATTGCGGGCGCGGCCGAGGCCGACGTTCTCGTCGAGGTGGAGCACCCGGATGCGCGCGTCCCGCGCGGCGGCCTCGTCCAGCATCGCCCCGCAGCCGTCCGGCGAGCGGTCGTCGACGGCGATCAGCTCGAAGTCCGCGCACGACTGGGACAGCACCGAGTCGAGACACTCGGCCAGGTACTCCTCGACCTGGTAGACGGGGACGATCACGCTGAAGCGGGGCATTTGCAGCTCATTCTAAGGGGGCGCTCAGTCGACCGTGATCTCCGGACGGGTCTCGCCCGGGACCGGCGCGCGGCCAGCGGCAGATTAGCCGCCGCAGCCGGGGGCGCGCACCCCCGGGCGGGCGGAGTGCGCACCCGCGGCGTGCGCGCGCCGCCACCGTCCGCACCGCCCCGCGGGCCCGGACCGCTCCCGGGCCGGGACGCCCACGGACGGTAGGATCTCCGTACATCTGTGCCGATTCGCCCGCGGCCCGACGCCCCCGATGAAAGGCCCGCACGCCCGATGGCCCCTCGCCTCTCCGTCGTCGTCCCGATCTACAACGTCGAGCGCTACCTCGAGGAGTGCCTGGACTCCATCGCCGCCCAGACCTTCAGCGACCTGGAATGCGTCATGGTCGACGACGGGTCCAAGGACGGCAGCGCCGCCATCGCCGAGGCCTACGCCGCGAAGGACTCGCGGTTCCGGCTCGTCCGGCAGGAGAACAAGGGCCTCGGCGCGGCCCGCAACACCGGCTACCGGCACATCGCCGACGGCACCGAGTTCCTCGCCTTCGTCGACAGCGACGACACCCTGCCGCCGAGCGCCTACGAGCTGATGATCGGCACCCTGGACGAGACCGGCTCGGACTTCTGCACCGGCAACGTCCAGCGCTTCCGGGCCGTCGGCTACTACCAGTCGGGCGGCCACCGCAAGCCGTTCAAGGAGACCCGGCTGCGGACGCACATCACCGAGGTCCCGACCCTGGTCACCGACCGGACGGCCTGGAACAAGGTCTACCGCCGCAGCTTCTTCGACGGCGCCGGCATCCTCTACCCCGAGGGCATCCTGTACGAGGACGCCCCGGTGAGCGTGCCGCACCACTACCTGGCGACCAGCGTGGACGTGCTCTCCGAGCCGATCTACCACTGGCGCGAGCGCGAGGTCGGCGAGATGTCGATCACGCAGATGAAGACCAACCCCAAGGGCCTGATCGACCGGGTCACCTCGATGGAGCTGGTGCGGGCCTGGTTGCTGGAGCAGACCGACCCGAAGTTCAAGCGCTACCTGCGCACCTACGACGAGAACAACCTCGTCGAGGAGATCCCGATGTTCTTCGGGTCCGTCCTGGACGGCGACACGGACTACCGGGACGCCTACCTGGAGTGCGCCGGCCGGCTGCTGCGCGCCATCGGGCCCGAGCAGATCCGCAAGCTGCGCGCGCCGCTGCGCCTCAAGTACCACCTGACCCTGCAGGGCCGGATCGACGAGCTGGTCGAGCAGATCCGCTTCGAGCGGGACACCAAGGGCGCCGCGCCCGCGCGCGGCCTGCTGCGCCCCTTCGCCGACTACCCGTTCCTGCGCGGCGGGCGCAAGAGCGTGCCCGCGGACGTGCTGCGCCTGGACAACGCGCTGGTGATGCGCACCCGGCTCTACGACGCCTCCTGGACGGAGGGCAAGCTGCACCTCACCGGGCACGCCTTCCCCGAGCACCTGGGCGCCGAGCACCGCAGCGACATGGTCAAGGTGCTGGTCCTGCGCGAGGCCAAGGGCCGCCGGGTGCTGGCCCTGCCCGCGAAGGCGCAGTACAGCCCGGAGGCCACCTCCAGCTCCCCGCACGACCTGTACAGCTGCGACTGGGCCGGCTTCCGCGCCGTCATCGACCCGAAGCGGCTGAAGCACCGCGGCGAGTGGCGCGAGGGCTCCTGGCGGGTCCTGATCGCCGGCATCGGCAAGGGCGGCGTGTACAAGGGCCGGATCTCCGGCGGCTGGAGCGACCGGGCCGAGTACCCGCCGGTGCACTGGGTCGAGGACGACGTCCGGGTCGTGCCGTGGCTCAAGGACAACCACGTCAACCTGCGGGTCGAGAAGGTCCGGGCGCGCGCCGCCGGCGTGACGGCCGAGCACGGCACGGTGACCGTCCGCGGCCGGGCCGCCTCCGGTCTGGACCTGGCCGGCGCCCGGCTGCGGCTGCTGCACGTGGAGTCCGACCGCGAGCTGCTCTTCCCGCTGGAGCTCGGCTCCCCGGTGGGCCGCGAGGTGCCGTTCGCCGCGCACTTCCCGGTCGCCGACATGACGGCCGTCCGCAAGGCCTGGGCCGCCCTCGACCCGGCGTCCGCCGAGCGCCTGCGCGACCGCTGGGACACCGAGCTGCAGCTCGCCGACGGCAAGCGGGTGCCCGTCGTGCTCGACGAGCGCACCGCGGCGGTCGAGTTCGACCTGCCCGTCGAGAACGACACCCGGGCGCTCTACACCAAGGCCTCCCCCAGCGGGTACCTGCAGTTCAGCGACCAGGTGCTGCAGCCGGTCGTGGAGGAGGTCACCGCGCGCGGCACGGACGGCTTCCTGCTCAGCGGCACCTTCCCGCTGCCCGGCACCCACACCTACGAGCTGGTGATCCGCCACGACTGGCACGAGGAGGAGCACTGCTACCCGGTGGAGATCGTCGACGGGCGGTTCCGGGCGGCGCTGCCGGCCGTGCCGACCGCGGCCTTCGCCGGCCAGGTGCCGCTCCGCCAGGGCCTGTGGGAGGTCTTCCTGCGGCCGGTCGGCGCGCCCGCCGACGAGGTGTGGCCGCCGGTCCTGCTCGCGCCGCGCTGCCACGCCGCGCTGCCGGTGGAGACCGAGACCCGCGGCAAGCGGGTCGTGCTGGAGCGTCGCGGCTACGACTCGCTGACGCTGCTGGCCCACTCCGACCTCCTCCCGGAGGAGCGCAGCGGCTACCGGCACCGGCAGCTGCGGATCAACGACTACCCCGCGGCCCGCACCCGCCCGGTCGCCGACACGGTGCTGTACCTCACCTCGCACGGCGACCGGTACGCGGGCGCCCCGCGCGCGGTGCACGAGGAGCTGCTGCAGCGCGGCCTGCCGCTGCGCCACCTGTGGAGCGTGGACGACCAGCAGGCCGAGCTGCCCGGCACCGTCGAGGCGCTGCGCCAGGACAGCGCCGAGTGGTACGAGGCGCTGGCCACCGCCCGGTACATCGTCACCGAGGCGCACCTGCCGGACTTCTTCGAGCGGCGGCCCGGCCAGACGGTGCTGCAGACCTGGCAGGGCACCCCGCTCAAGCGGATCGGCCTGGACTTCGAGAAGGTCTGGTTCACCGACGCCGAGTACGTCAAGCACCTGCGGCGCGAGGTGCCGCACTGGAGCCTGCTGGTGTCGGGCAACGGCTTCTCGACGCCGGTGCTGCGGCGGGCCTTCGACTACGGCGGCGAGATCCTGGAGGCGGGCAACCCGCGCAGCGACGTGCTGCTCGCCGCCGACCGGGAGAAGACCGCCGAGCTCGTCCGCACCCGTCTCGGCCTGCCGGACGGCAAGAAGGTGGTGCTCTACGCGCCGACCTTCCGCGAGGACATGCGCCGCCCCCAGGACGGCTACCAGCTGGACCTGCGGATCGACCTGGCGGCGGCCCGGGCCGCCCTGGGCGACGACCAGGTGCTGCTGGTGCGGCGGCACCCGCTGATGTGCGGCCAGGTGCCGGGCGCCGGCGACGGCTTCGTCTGGGACGTCAGCACCTACCCGGACACCGCGGAGCTGCTGCTCGTCGCCGACGTGCTGGTGACGGACTACTCCTCGGTCATGTTCGACTTCGCGGTCACCGGCAAGCCGATGCTGTTCTTCACGCACGACCTGGAGCACTACCGGGACAACCTGCGCGGCTTCTCCTTCGACTTCGAGGCGACCGCGCCCGGCCCGCTGCTGCGCACCTCCGAGGCGCTCGTCGAGGCGCTCGGCCGGACGGCGGAGGTCGCCGAGGAGTACGCGGACCGGTACGAGGCCTTCCGCGAGGCCTACTGCCACCTGGACGACGGCCGGGCGAGCGCCCGGGTCGTGGACGGACTGCTCGCGCACGAGGGCTGATCCGCTCCACCGGGCGCCCCCGCCGCGTTTGTTGACCGGCGGGGGCGTCACGGTGTGAGATGTCCCGGACCCGGACCGCCCGACGGCGGCCGGGTCCGCCGGTCACTCCTCCTGACCGGCTCCCGCCGTGAAGGGCCGCCTCCCGTGTCTGTGAAATCCGCCGGCGCTCCGTCGCCGACCGAGCCGCGCGCCGTCATACGCTCCCTGCGCTGGGAGGACGACACGTTGCTGCTGACCGGGTTCGCGCACCCGCAGGACCGGCCCTCGGCCACCCGGGGCAGCGCCCGGACCCTGCTGGTGCTGCGCCGCACCGGCAGCCGGGCGTTCGGCTGGGTGTCCACCAGCCCGGTGTACCTCCCCGAGTCCACCGAGGACAGCGGCCTGGCGGAGCTCAACCACGACTGGGCCGGTTTCACGGCCGCGATCGACCCGACCCGGTTCCGGCGCCGCGGTACCTGGATGGAGGGCGAGTGGCGGGTGTCCGCCACGGTCTTCACCGGCCTCAAGCGCAGCCAGGGCGGGTTCCAGGGCCACTGGTGCGGCACCGCGGAGACGCCGCCGGCGCACTGGGTCGCGGACGACGTCCGGGTGGTCCCGGTGTTCCGCGCCAAGCACCTGCGGCTGCGGGTCGAGCGCATACCCGTCCGGGTGCGCGCGGCCGTCCTCACCGAGGACGCGCTCGAACTCTCCGGCGCCGTCGACGGCCGGGTCGGGCGCACCGCGATCCGGCTCCACCGCCCGGAGGGCGGCGCCGAGACGGTGGTCGACCTGACCGCCGACGGCGCGGGCTTCACCGCCCGCATACCGCTGGCGGTGCTGACCGGCGGTGCGGAGTCCGACGAGCCGTGGCAGGCCGAGCTGGTGCACGCCGACGGCCGCACCGAGCCGCTGGTCGTCGACGAGCGGGGCGGCCCGGTCACCGGCCAGTTCCCGCTGCCGGGCACCGCGGACCTGCTGCACGTCGCGCGGGACCGCCGGGACGCCCTCGAACTCGCCGTCCGCCCGCCCGTCGCCCGGGTCGACGAGATCACCGAGCTGCAGGACGGCTTCGTCCTCGGCGGCTCCACCCCGACGACCGGCCAGGGCCCGCTGGAACTCGTGCTGCGGCACTCGGACGGCACCGCCGAACTGCGCCACCCCGCCACCGCGACCAGCGCCGAGCGCTTCCGGGTCACCCTGCCCGCCGGGACGGCCACCGCCGGCGGCGACCGCCTCCCGCTGCGGATGGGCGTGTGGGAGCTGCTGCTGCGCACCGCCGACGGCACCGAACGGCGGGTGACCGTGGCGCCGGCCGCCTTCGACGCCCTGCCGGCCGCGGTCACCGTCGGCCCCAAGACGGTGAAGCTGGAACGCCGTTGGCTGGACACCCTCTTCGTGGACTCCTCCTCCGTCCTGACCGCCGAGGAGCGCAGCGCCTTCGCCCAGCACAGGCTGCGGACGGTGGACTACCCGGCGGCCGGCCACGGCGAGCTGCGCGAGGCGGTCTTCTACGACGTGTTCGGCGGCCGCGGGTACGCCGACTCCCCGGGCGCGATCCACCGCGAGCTCGTCCGCCGCGGCGTCGACGTCGAGCACATCTGGGCCGTCAACGACGCCCAGGGGCAGGTGCCGGCCGGGGTGCGGACGGTGCGGGTGCAGAGCCCCGAGTGGTACGAGGCGCTGGCGACCAGCCGCTACCTGGTCGGCAACACGCACTTCCCGGACTTCGTCGAGCGCCGGCCCGGCCAGGTCGTCGTGCAGACCTGGCACGGCTCGCTGCTCAAGCGGATCGCGCACGACGTGGAGAACGCCTGGCTGGCCGACGCCGGCTACCTGGAGGCGCTGGACCACGAGACGCCGCACTGGAGCGTGCTGGTCTCCCCCAGCCCGTTCGCCACCCCGATCCTCGGCCGGGCGTTCCGCTACGGCGGCGAGATCCTGGAGTCCGGCTACCCCCGCAACGACCTGCTGGCCACCGGCGACGACGCCCTCGCGGCGCGGGTCCGGGCCCGGCTCGGCATCCCCGAGGGCCGCCGGATCGTGCTGTACGCGCCGACCTGGCGCGAGGACCAGCAGCGGGACAACGGCGCCGGCTTCCGCCTCGACCTGCAGCTGGACACCGAGGCGGCCCGGGCCGCGCTCGGCGAGGACCACGTGCTGCTGGTGCGCCCGCACGCGCACGTCCGGGAGCCGCTGCCCGGCGCCGGGGACGGCTTCCTGTACGACGTCGGCGACTACCCGGACGTCCAGGAGCTGCTGCTCGTCGCCGACGTCCTGGTCACCGACTACTCGTCGATCATGTTCGACTTCGCGATCACGGGCCGCCCGATCCTCTTCTTTACCTACGACCTGGAGCGCTACCGCGACGTCCTGCGCGGCTTCTACTTCGACTTCGAGACCGAGGCCCCCGGACCCCTGGTCCACACCTCCTCGGAGCTGGTCGAGGCGCTGCGCGACGTGACGGCCGCCACCGCGGACCACGCCGAGCGGTACGCGGCGTTCCGTGCCCTGCACTGCGTGCTGGACGACGGCAAGGCGAGCGCCCGGGTCGTCGACCGGATGCTCGCCGGCTGACGCCACCGCCGCGGCGGTGGGCCGGGACCCGCCCGATAGGGTGGCACCGCTCGGACACCCGTTCCGCGCCGCCCCCGCAACCCCCATACGGAGTGAACCGTGCTGGACACCTCAGCCGTCGCCGTCGGTCCCGCCGCCGGCCGGCGCCTCCACCGGGCGGCCCGGCGGGTCGCACCGCGGTGGCGCATGCCGCTGCTGGTGACGGTCGGCTGCCAGGTGATCTGGCTGTTCTACTGGGCGGCCTTCTACCCGGGCCTGCTCAGCTACGACTCGGTGATGTACACCTGGCAGGTCACCACCGGGCACTGGACCTCCGACCACTCGGTGCTCTACGACGCCGCGGTCTGGCTGGCGCTGCACCTCCCGGGCAAGTTCGCGCTGCTCACGCTGGCGCAGACGACCGTGATGTCGGTGACGCTCGGCTACACCTGCGCGGCCGTGCGGGACCTCGGGGTGCGGGCGCGCTGGTGCGTCCCCGCCGCGCTGGCCACCGCCGCGCTGCCGCCGACCGGGACCTTCGTGGTGTTCGTCTGGAAGGACGTGCCCTTCACCATCAGCGCGGTGCTGGTGTTCGCCGCGGCGGCCCGGCTGGTCGCCCGGCGCGGCACCGCGCCGGAGCCCGGCCGCTGGCTGCGGCCCGGCGGCTACCGCTTCGACCTGCTGGTGTTCTCCGCCGGTCTGCTGGGCCTCGGGCTGTTCCGCAACAACGGCCTGATCGTCGCGCTCTTCGCCGGCCTGGTGCTGCTGCCGTTCCTGCCCGGGCTCCGCAGGTCGCTGGCGGTGCTGACGCTGATCGCGGTCGTCCTGCCGGGCGCCGCCCAGCTCGGCGGCTACCGGATGCTCGGTGTCGCGCAGCCCCCGGCCAACTCCGTGTTCGGCATGAACTACGCGGACATCGCGGTCGCCTACAAGGAGGTGCCGTGGGTGTTCAGCGGCGCCGACCGCCGGCTGCTGGCCGAGGTCGCGCCGATGTCCACCTGGGAGACCGGCGCCAACTGCCGCACCGCCGACCTGCTCTCCAACAGCAAGGCCCCGTTCGACCGGAACGCCGCCCAGCAGCACAACGACGAGCTGGTCGGCCTCTGGACGAAGGTCTTCAAGAAGCGTCCCGACGTGCTCGTCGACGCCCGGCTGTGCCGCGGCGCGATCGCCTGGGACCCGTTCTCCGACTGGAACGTGGACGCCGGCGCCACCATCATCGCGCCGCTGGAGCGCCCCGGTGACCTGTGGGGATGGGCCGCCGCCCCCGAGACCGCCGACCCCGCGGCCGGCGCGGTGCAGATCAGCGGCCGGATGGCCGACAGCCCCTACCTCCCGGCGCTGCGCAGCCACCCGCTGTCGAAGAGCCTGAACCTGGCCGCCACCTGGCTCACCGACCTCTCGAAGGCCCGGCACTTGGACACGCTGCTGTGGCGCGGCGCCACCTGGACGTACCTGGCGTACGCGGCGCTCGCCTGCTACGCGGTGGGACGCCGGAACCGGGCGGTGTGGGGGACGGCCGGGGTGCTGCTGGGCATGCAGCTGATGCTGATGGCCTCCACGCCCGCCGGGCTGTTCCGCTACAACGTGGCCCCGCTGTTCATCGGGCCGCTCTGCCTCGGGCTGATCGCGGCGGCGCGCGCAGGCGTTCAGAACAGTCGGCGGCGCAGTGCGCCGGCCGCCGCGCGCGGCGAGAGGACGTCGCGCAGCGCCTCGCCCTGGCGGTCGGTGCGGATCCGGGTGGCGCGCGGCCGGCCGCCGGCCAGCGCGGGCCTGGCCCGTCCGGCCGGGCCGAGGCCGTCGGGGCGCAGCGGCATGTCGTAGGTGCCCGTCCCGAGCCGCAGGCGCAGCAGGAGGCGCCAGCTGCCCGGGGCGGGCAGGGCGGCCGGGTCGACGTGGACGCGGGCGGTGAAGAGGCCGCCGTCCTCGGCGGGCAGCGGGAGCTCGACCTCCGGTCCGCCGCCGGTGCGCCGCAGCAGCAGGCTCTGCCGGGGCCGGTCGGGGCCGTAGGCGCCGGGCGGCAGGGTCAGCGCGGTGCGCGTCTCGACGAGGTAGCCGCGGCCGTCGCGGTGGACGGCGCCGTGGTCGGGGCAGCCGGCCTGCTGGAGGCGGGCGAGGTCTTCGAGTTCGGTGCGCCGGCCCTCGCGCAGCAGCCGCACGCGGATCCGGTCGAGCGGTGGCAGTGCGGTGAGCGCCGAGTCGGGGACGAGTTCGGCCAGGATCGCGCCGGACTCGCGGGCGTACCGCTCGCGCAGGTCGTCGGACCAGTCGAGGAACTCGCCGCGGAACCGGTTGAGCAGTTCCTCCTGGACCCAGCGCAGCAGCAGCCCGTCCCGGTCGGCGCCGGGCTCCGTGTGCGCGAGCACCGTCTCCACGGCGCCGCGGACCTGGGCGTAGAAGGGCTCGGGTTCGACCACCTGCCGGGTGAGGTGGTCGAAGCCGTCGCGCTGCACGAGGTAGTAGCAGTCGTAGTCGGCGACCACCGAGATGGCGCGGGCCAGGAAGTAGGCGGGGACGACGAACGCCTGCTCCTCGGCGAGCCGGACGCCTTCGGCGAACCGCAGGCCGTGCTCGGCGACCAGGGAGCGGCGGTACAGCTTGTGCGCGGTCAGGCTCCACACGGCGCGGGTGGTGCGGACGTCGCCGGTGGTGACGCCGGTCTCGAACGGTATGCGGGCGGCGCTGCGGCCGACGCCCCTGATCCGGCCGAGGACGACGTCGGAGCCGTCCCGTTCGGCGGCGTCGACCATGCGCCGCAGGGCGTCGGGGCCGAGGTGGTCGTCGGGGTCGGCGAAGAAGAGGAACTCGCCGCGGGCGAGGGCGATCGCGCGGTTGCGCGGGCCGCCGGGGGCGCCGCTGTTGGGCTGGTGGACGACGGTGACCTGCGGGTGCTCGGCGGCCCAGCGGTCCAGTGCCCCGCCGCTGCCGTCGGTGGAGCCGTCGTCCACCGCGACGACCTCCAGCAGGTCGCGGCCGAGGGTCTGGTCGAGGATCGAACCCAGGCACTCGTCGAGGTGGTCCACCGCGTTGTAGACCGGAATGACCACGCTGACCTTGGGTATCGCCTGCTCGACCATGCGGGACATGATAGGTCGCCGCGCCCGGGCGCCCGGGCGCGGCTACCCGCCGAAGGCGTAGTCGCGCCAGGGCCGCCAGACCTCGTCGGGGCCGAACCGGGAGAGGCCGAAGCCGGGCACGGTGAAGGCTGCGTGGAAGGCGCGGGCCTTCTCCTGGGCCTCGTCGAGGATGTCCTCGGGCAGGCCGTGCGCCACGGTGACGTGCGGGTGGTACGGGAAGGCCAGCTCGCGGGCGAGCGGCCCGGAGCGCACCGCGGCCTCCAGTTCGCGGCACTCCTGTGCGCCGCCCTCGACCCGGACGAACACCACCGGGGAGACCGGCCGGAAGGTGCCGCTGCCCTGCAGCAGCATCGGGAACGGCCGGTGCGCGGCGGCGACGCCGAGCAGGTGCGCCTCGATCTCCGGCAGGCGCACGGTGGGCACCTCGGTCGGCGGCAGCAGCGTGACGTGGGTGGGTATGGACCGGGCGTGCGGGTCGCCGTGGCCCGCGCGGGCGTCCTGGACGGCGGAGCCGTACGGCTCCGGCACCGATATCGACACGCCGATGGTGACGGCCTCCGGGAGTCCGCGGAACTCCCGGGGGCCGCCGCCGTCGGCGCCTGCTCCGGCGGTGCGCGCCATCAGCGCTTGGGCGCCAGGAAGCCGATGCGGTCGTAGACCGTGGCGAGGGTCTGCGAGGCGACCTCGCGGGCCTTCTCCGCGCCGAGGCCGAGCACCCGGTCGAGCTCGGCCGGGTCGTCGAGGTAGGTCCGGGTGCGGGCCTGGAAGGGCGTGACCCACTCGGTGAAGAGCTCGGCCAGCTCGGTCTTGAGCGCGCCGTACATCCGGCCCTCGAAGTGGGCGACCAGCTGCTCGATCGACTGCCCGCTGAGCGCGGAGTGGATGCGCAGCAGGTTGGAGACGCCCGGCTTCTCCTCCTCGTCGTAGGAGACGACGGTGCCGGTGTCGGTGACGGCGCTCTTGAACTTCTTGGCGCTGGCCTTGGGGTCGTCGAGCAGGTTGACCAGGCCCTTGGCGGAGGAGGCCGACTTGCTCATCTTCGCCGTCGGGTCCTGGAGGTCCAGGATCTTGGCGGTCTCCTTGAGGATGTGCGCCTTCGGCACGGTGAAGGTGGGCTCGTACCGGGTGTTGAAGCGCTCCGCGAGGTCGCGGGTGAGCTCCAGGTGCTGGCGCTGGTCCTCACCGACCGGGACGAGGTCGGCCTGGTAGAGCAGGATGTCCGCGATCTGCAGGACCGGGTAGGTGAACAGGCCGACGGTGGTGCGGTCGCTGCCCTGCTTGGCGGACTTGTCCTTGAACTGGGTCATCCGGGACGCCTCGCCGAAGCCGGTGAGGCAGTTCATGACCCAGCCGAGCTGCGCGTGCTCGGGCACGTGCGACTGGACGAACAGGGTGCAGCGCTCCGGGTCGAGGCCGGCGCCGAGCAGCTGGGCCGCGGAGATCCGGGTGTTCTCGCGGAGCTGGGCCGGGTCCTGCTCGACGGTGATCGCGTGCAGGTCGACGACCATGTAGAAGGCGTCGTTGGCGTCCTGCAGCGCGACCCACTGCTGGACGGCGCCCAGGTAGTTGCCGAGGTGGAACGAGCCCGAGGTGGGCTGGATGCCGGAGAGCACCCGGGGACGGTCCTTGACCGGACCTGCGACCGCTGCGTTGACCATGTCGGCCATTGTTCCAGTTTCACCGACCGCTCAGGAAACATCTGCCCCTGGAGGTTCCGCCAGTGTGACCGCACTCACCCGGATCCGTTCGATCCGGCGGCCGTCGAGCTTGGCGACGGTCAGCCGCACCCCGTCCTCGGTGGTGACCTGGTCGCCGGACTCGGGCAGCCGGCCGAGCTCGCGGACGAGGTAGCCGGCCACCGTCTCGTACGGGCCCTCGGGCAGGGCGACGCCGGTCTCGTCGGCGAAGTCGGCGAGGTTCAGCATGCCGTCGAGCTCCATGCCGCCGCCGGCCAGCCGGCGGGTGGCGGTGGTGTCGAGGGCGTCGTACTCGTCGCGGATCTCGCCGATGACCTCCTCGACGAGGTCCTCCAGGGTGACGATGCCGGCGGTGCCGCCGTACTCGTCGACGACGATCGCCAGGTGGTGGCCCTCGCGGCGCATCTCGCCCATGGCCTCCAGCACCCGCTTGGTGGCGGGCAGCAGCTTGACCGGCCGGGTGAGGTCGCGCACCCGCACGGCCTTGGCGCCGCGGGCGCCGTAGAGGTCCCGGACGTGGACGAAGCCGGTGACGGAGTCGTAGGAGCCCTCGACGACCGGGTAGCGGGAGTGCGGGGCGGAGTCGGTCTCCGGGCGGACCTCGGAGACCAGGCGCTCGGCGTCGAGGAAGGTCACCTCGGTGCGGGGCTTCATCACCTCGCGCAGCTGGCGCTCGCCGGCCGCGAAGACGTCGTTGATCAGGGCGCGCTCGTCGCTGCCGAGCTCGGTGTTGGCGGCGACCAGGCCGCGCAGCTCCTCGGAGCTCATCGAGCCGCGGCCGGCCGTCGGGTCGCCGCCGAGCAGGCGCACCATCAGGTTGGTGGAGAGGCCGAGCACCCAGATCGCCGGGCGCAGCACCACCGACATGACGTCGACGACCGGGGCGGCGAGCACCGCGATGGAGTCGGCCCGCTGCAGCCCGATCCGCTTGGGGGTCAGCTCGCCGAGGACCAGCGAGGCGTAGCTGATGACCAGGGTGAGCCCGACCAGGGCGACGGTGTCGGCGAGCCCTTCGGAGAGGCCGAGGCGGACGAAGAGCGGGGCGACCTTGCCGGCCAGGGTGTCGGCGCCGAACGCGGCCGAGAGGAAGCCCATGCAGGTCACGCCGACCTGGACGGCGGCGAGGAAGCGGTTGGGGTCGGCCGCGAGGTGGGCGGCCCGGGCCGCGCGCCGGGTGCCGGCCGCCTCCAGGGCGCGGATCTGGCCCTCGCGCAGCGAGATCAGCGAGATCTCGGCGACGTTGAACAGACCGCCCAGCATGATGAAGACGAGGACGAGCGCGGCGTCCTCGATGTTTTCGGTCACGGCAGGAGTGTAGAAGGACGGCCGGGCGCCCCCCGGGCACCCGGCCGTCCTTCCTGTGCGGGCCGCGTCGGCCGCGGGGCTCAGATGAGGCCGAGCTCCTGCACCGCGTCGCGCTCCTCGGCCAGCTCGTTGACGGAGGCGTCGATGCGGGCGCGGTCGAACTCGGAGAGCTCCAGGCCCTGGACGATCGTGAAGGTGCCGTTCTCGGTGGTGACCGGGAAGGAGGAGATCAGGCCCTCCGGCACGCCGTAGGAACCGTCGGAGACGATGCCCATGGAGGTCCAGTCGCCGGCCGGGGTGCCGTTGACCCAGGTGTACACGTGGTCGATGGCGGCGTTGGCGGCCGAGGCGGCCGAGGACGCGCCGCGGACCTCGATGATCTCGGCGCCGCGCTTGGCGACCTTCGGGATGAAGAAGTCCTGGACCCAGGCCTGGTCGGAGCCGGTGGCCTCGAAGGCGGACTTGCCGGCGATCTCGGCGTGGAAGACGTCGGGGTACTGGGTGGCGGAGTGGTTGCCCCAGATGGTGACCTTCTTGACGTCCTCGACGGTGACGCCGGCCTTCTTGGCGAGCTGGGCGACGGCGCGGTTGTGGTCGAGGCGGGTCATCGCGGTGAAGCGCTCGGCCGGGACGTCCGGGGCGTTGCGCTGGGCGATCAGGGCGTTGGTGTTGGCCGGGTTGCCGACGACCAGGACCTTGATGTCGTCCGCGGCGTGGTCGTTGATGGCCTTGCCCTGGGGGCCGAAGATGCCGCCGTTGGCCTGCAGCAGGTCGCCGCGCTCCATGCCGGCGGTGCGCGGGCGGGCGCCGACCAGCAGGGCGACGTTGGCGCCGTCGAAGGCGGTGGCGGCCTGGTCGGTGATGGTGATGTCGCGCAGCAGCGGGAAGGCGCAGTCGTCGAGCTCCATCGCGACACCCTCGGCGGCCTTCAGGCCCTGCGGGATCTCCAGGAGGCGGAGGTTCACCGGGACGTCGGCACCGAGCAGGTGGCCCGAGGCGATGCGGAAGAGCAGGGCGTAGCCGATCTGGCCGGCCGCTCCGGTAACGGTGACGTTGACGGGGGTGCGAGTCATTTCTACCTTCTCCAGCAAATCGCCAGGTGCCCCAGGCACGTCGTCGGCGCACTGGAGCCGAGGATGATCTCTCGACGTCGAGAGACCTGCGTCAGGTTATCGCAAAGGCAAGCGTATGCCGCCTCGCCGGGCGTGGCTGTTGCGTCACACAGCGCGCGCCACGCCGTCGGCGCGGGGCGCGGGGCCGCCCGTCCCGCGACCGCCCCGCGCCCCCGCCGGGTCAGTGCCGGGGCCGGCCGACCAGCCGCCCGATGTCGTCCAGCCACGAGAGGTGCAGCCACGGATCGGGCTGCGCGACCAGGGTGAGCAGCACGATCACGCCGCCGAGGAAGGTCAGCACGCCGACGTCGGTGAAGCGGCTGCGCACCGCGAGCATGCCGACCTCGGGCAGGGCGGCGCGCAGGGCGGCGCCCAGCAGCAGGGCCAGGCCGACGATCAGCAGGCCGATCTTGAAATCGGCGAACCAGATGACGGCGAGTCCGAGCCCGGCCACCGCGAGGCAGAGCGTTATCGGCCACTGCCGCACCGGCAGCGAGTGGCCGCGCCCGAGCGCCGCGGCCGAGCCCTCCGGCGGCAGGGTGCCGGTGGTTTTCAGCGGACGGCGCCCGGTGCGGGGGGCGCGCACGACGGCCATCGGCTCAGCCGTCGGCGCGGCGCTCGGCCGCCTCGACGATGTTGTTGAGCAGCATGGCGCGGGTCATCGGGCCGACGCCGCCCGGGTTCGGGGAGATCCAGCCCGCGACCTCGGCCACGCCGGGGTGCACGTCGCCGACGATCTTGCCCTCGCTGCGGCTGACGCCGACGTCGAGGACGGCCGCGCCGGGCTTGACGTCGGCCGGCTTGACCAGGTGCGGCACACCGGCGGCGGCGATCACGATGTCGGCCTTGCGCAGGTGGTAGGCGAGGTCCCGGGTGCCGGTGTGGCAGAGGGTGACGGTGGCGTTCTCGCTGCGGCGGGTCAGCAGCAGGCCGATGGAGCGGCCGACGGTCACGCCGCGGCCGATCACGACCACCTCGGCGCCGTCGATCTCGACCTGGTGGCGGCGGAGCAGCTCGACGATGCCGAGCGGGGTGCACGGCAGCGGGCCCTGGATGCCGAGGGCGAGGCGGCCGAGCGAGGTCGGGTGCAGGCCGTCGGCGTCCTTGTCCGGGTCCATCAGCTCCAGGACGGTGTTCTGGTCGAGGCCCTTGGGCAGCGGCAGCTGCACGATGTAGCCGGTGCAGGCCGGGTCGGCGTTGAGCTCGCGGACGACGTCCTCGACGTCCTGCTGGGTGGCGGTGGCGGGCAGTTCGCGCTGGATGGAGGCGATGCCGACCTCGGCGCAGTCCTTGTGCTTGCCGTTGACGTACCAGCGGCTGCCCGGGTCGTCGCCGACCAGGACGGTGCCGAGGCCGGGGACGACGCCCCGCTCCTTGAGGGCCGCCACGCGGACGGCGAGTTCGGACTTGATCGCGGCGGCGGTGGCCTTGCCATCGAGAATCTGGGCAGTCATGGCCCCCATTGTCCCGGATCGGCGGAGGCGGACGCGCCGCGGGCCGGGCCGCCGCCCGGGGGCGCGGCCCGCGGTGTGCGCGCCGCCCCGGTGCCCCGGGCGGCCCGGCCGGCGCGCCCCCGGAACGAACCGCCGCAAAGGCGGGCAGGGCGTGCGCGGCCCGGTTGCGGTTGCGCCACAGTTGCGTCCGCGGGGCGGTCGCGGCTGGACAGCGCGCCGTGGTAACGACCACGATGGCCCGAGCAATCTCTGCTGCCCGCGTCCTGGTGACAGGCCATCGGGGACCACGGGGGACGATCGTCGGGGGAAGACCACAGTGAGCAATCCGTACCAGCCGGATCCTTACGGCGGCTACGGCCAGCCGCAGCAGCAGCCCTACGGCACGCCCGGGTACGGCGCACCGCAGTACCAGCAGCCCCAGCCCCAGCCCGGCTACGGCTACCCGCAGCAGCCCCAGCCGTACGCCCCTGCCGGCCCCGTGGTCGTCCAGGCGAACTCGCCGGCCACCGCGTCCGTGGTGCTGGGATTCGTCGCCATCCTGACGTCCTGCTTCTACGGCGGCTTCCTCGGCCTGATCGGCCTCGGCGTCGGCATCGCCGGCCTGAACAAGTCGAACCAGACGGGCGTCGGCCGCAACGCGGCCATCGGCGGGATCGTGCTGAACGTCCTCGCGGTGCTGATCTCCATCGCGATCGTGGTCTTCTACTTCAGCGTCCAGCCGTGACCGTCGCCGTGCCCTCGTCCGCAGGTGCGCTGACGACCCGTTGGCGGCGGACCGCCGGCACGGTGTCGGGCGGGCTGATGCGGGTGCTGCTGCGCGGAGCCGGCGGTGCGGTCGCCGCGGTCGCGGTGGCCCAGCTGCACGACGCCCACGACCCCGGCGTGCTCTGCCTGCTGCGCCGCTTCACCGGCATCCCCTGCCCGGCCTGCGGCAGCACCACCGTCTTCATCGAGGCCGGACACGGCAACTGGGCGGCCGCGCTGGCCGCCAACCCGGTCACCGTGGTGGCCGCGCTCGCGCTGCTGCTCGCACCGCTCGGCCCGGGACGCTGGTGGTGGGAGCTGTCGAACAAGCGGCGCAACGCGGTGATCGGCACCGCCTTACTGCTGGCCTGGACGTGGCAGCTGAACCGACTCGGCATCTCGCGTCCCTGAAGTCCGCGGGACCTGACGGGCATTGACCTCCCGATGTCAGGTCCCTCCGCTAGTGTCCCATCCGGTCGGTGCCTCAACTGCCCGTCCGTCCCCAGGGTTTTCCTGCAGTTCCGTCCACACTCCTTCCTGCCCGGAGGCATTCGATGAGCTACCCGCCCGACCCGAACAACCCGTACAGCCAGCAGCCGCCCGCGCCGGGCTACGGCTACCCGCAGCAGGCCCCGCCGCCGGCCCCCGGCTACGGCTACCCGCAGCAGGCCCCGCCGCCGGCCCCCGGCTACGGCGCCCCCGGCGGCTACGGCATCCCGCCGCAGCCGGGCCCGTACGGCAACGCGGCCCAGGTGCAGCAGTTCTACGCGGGCTGGGGTTCGCGGGTGGCGGCGTACATCGTCGACTACCTGATCGTCGGCGTGCCCGCCGGCATCTTCTACGGCATCGGTGCCGCGGTCGGCATCTCCAAGGCGGAGTGCACCACCGACCCGACCACCTACGCCTACAGCTGCACCGGCGGCGGCGTCTCCGGCGCCGGCATGGCCATCATGGCCATCGGCTGGCTGCTGGCGATCGCGGGCGGCCTGTGGCTGATCCACCGCGAGGGCACCACCGGCCAGACCCCGGGCAAGAAGATGGTCAACATCCGCGTCCTGCGCGAGGCCGACGGCCAGCCGCTGGGCTTCGGCATGGCCTTCGTCCGCAAGATCTGCCACGCCGTCGACGGCATCTGCTGCCTCGGCTACCTGTGGCCGCTGTGGGACGCCAAGAAGCAGACCTTCGCCGACAAGATCATGAGCTCGGTGGTCGTCAAGTCCCAGTGATCGGCCCTCCCGCCGACCGCAACGCCGAAGGCCCCCGCACTCCGAGGAGTGTGGGGGCCTTCGGCGTTGCGGATCAGTGGAAGAAGTGCCGGGTGCCGGTCAGGTACATCGTGACGCCGGCCTTCGCGGCGGCGGCGACCACCTCTTCGTCGCGGATCGAACCGCCGGGCTGCACCACGGCCTTCACACCGGCGGCGGCCAGGATCTCCAGGCCGTCCGCGAACGGGAAGAAGGCGTCCGAGGCGGCGTAGGAGCCCTGCGCGCGCTCACCGGCCCGCTCGACCGCGAGCTTGCAGGAGTCCACCCGGTTGACCTGGCCCATGCCGACGCCGACCGAGGCGCCGCCCTTGGCGAGCAGGATCGCGTTGGACTTGACGGCCCGGCAGGCCCGCCAGGCGAAGGCGAGCTCGGCGAGCTCGGCCTCGGAGAGCGCCTCGCCGGTGGCCAGCGTCCAGGTCGACGGGTCGTCGCCGGCCGCGTCCACCCGGTCGACCTGCTGCAGCAGCGCGCCGCCGCTGATCCGGCGGACCTCCAGCGCGTCGGCGGGCGCCTCGGGGGCGCGCAGCACGCGCAGGTTCTTCTTCTTGGTCAGCACCTCCAGGGCGCCGTCCTCGTAACCGGGGGCGACGACGACCTCGGTGAAGATCGGGGCGATCTGCTCGGCCAGCTCGACGGTGACCGGGCGGTTCACCGCGATGACGCCGCCGTACGCGGAGACCGGGTCGCACTCGTGCGCCTTGCGGTGGGCCTCGGCGACGTCCGCGCCGACCGCGATGCCGCACGGGTTGGCGTGCTTGATGATCGCGACGGCCGGCTCGGCGTGGTCGTACGCGGCGCGGCGCGCGGCGTCGGTGTCCATGTAGTTGTTGTAGGACATCTCCTTGCCGTGCAGCTGCTCGGCGCCCGCCAGGCCGCCGGTGCCGTCGGTGTAGAGCGCCGCCTGCTGGTGCGGGTTCTCGCCGTAGCGCAGGACGTTCTGGCGCTCCCAGGTGGCGCCGAGGAAGGCCGGGAAGGACTCCTCCGACTCCGTGTAGCCGGACTCCTCGAACCAGGAGGCCACGGCCACGTCGTACGCGGCGGTGTGCGCGAAGGCGGCGGCCGCCAGGCGCTTGCGGGTCAGCAGGTCGAAGCCGCCGCCCTTGACCGCGCCGAGCACGTCGTCGTAGCGGGCCGGGTCGACGACCACGGCGACCGAGGGGTGGTTCTTGGCCGCGGCGCGGACCATCGACGGACCGCCGATGTCGATCTGCTCGACGCACTCGTCCGGGGTGGCGCCGGAGGCGACGGTGGCGGTGAACGGGTAGAGGTTCACCACGACCAGGTCGAACGGCTCGACACCCAGCTCGGCGAGCTGCGCGCGGTGCGACTCCAGGCGGAGGTCCGCGAGGACGCCGGCGTGCACCCGCGGGTGCAGGGTCTTGACCCGGCCGTCCAGGCACTCGGGGAAGCCGGTCAGCTCGGAGACCTCGGTGACCGGGACGCCCGCAGCGGCGATCCGGCCCGCGGTGGAGCCGGTGGACACGATCGCGACCCCGGCGGCGTGCAGCCCCTGGGCCAGCTCCTCCAGTCCGGTCTTGTCGTAGACGCTGATCAGCGCACGGCGGATCGGGCGTACGTCCTCGGAGACGGGGGGCGTGCTGTGGGCGGCGCTCATGCCGGAATCCATACCTTTCGGTCTTCGATGCGGTGGCCTTCGCGGGCCAGCCGGCCCACGACCTCGACGAGCAGCGTGCGCTCGACAGTCTTGATGCGCTCGTGCAGCGCTTCGCCGCCATCGGCGTGGTCGGCGTCGAGGACCTCCACGACGCCCTGCGCGATGATCGGCCCGGTGTCCACGCCGGCGTCGACCAGGTGGACGGTGCAGCCGGTGACCTTCACGCCGTAGGCGAGGGCGTCCGGCACGCCGTGCGCGCCGGGGAAGGCCGGCAGCAGGGCGGGGTGGGTGTTGACGATCCGGCCGGCGAAGGCGCCGATGAACTCCGGACCGAGGATCTTCATGAAGCCCGCGGTCACCACCAGGTCGGGCTCGTACCCGGCGACCGAGGCGGTCAACGCGGCGTCCCATGCGGCCCGGTCGGCGTGGTCGACGATCCGGTGGACGAAGGTCGGGATGCCGGCGGCCTCGGCCCGCTTCAGGCCGGCGATGTCGGTGCGGTCCGCCCCGACGGCGAGGATCACCGCGCCGTAGGCCGGGTCCTGCGCCGCGTCGATCAGCGCCTGGAGATTGGTGCCGGAACCCGAGACCAGGACCACCAGACGGGCCGGTCCGGGCGTGCGCGGCGGAAAGACTTGGGCGGAAGCGGCGGCCACTGCGCGAATCTCCGTACGTCGTGTCGCCCGCTGGTACGTCCACCGTCGGTGGGGCCACTACGGGCGGCGGCAGGTCGAGCCGGACGGCACCGCCGGGGCGTCTCCGCTGCGCTGCGGGGGCCCGGGGGAACCGCTGTGGACTGCTGACCGTCACCACGATAACGGCTGGTCGAAGGCGTTCCGTCACCAGCAGACCACGCTACGCGCGTAGTTGAGATACGGATCTCGCCGTACGGTGCCGCAGCCGGACACGGACCGGCGGTCCGCGGGCACGCCGGCGGGCTCGGGTGGGTGGCGTGCGGGTGGGTGGGAGGTGTGCGAGCGGGTAGAAGGGGCTCGGTCGCCGCGGGCGGGACGGCGGTGTCGGAGGCGGTGCTGCGGGGCGGGCGGTGCGGCGGACGGCAGGGCCCGGCACGGCCCGCGGGCCCACCCGGCAGGGCGGCGCCGAGCCCGTACCGCCCTGCGGGATCATTGGAGGCGCGGGCCGCTCCCGGAGCGGCCCGACGCCCCCCGGACGAGAAGGAATGGCCGACACCATGAGCAGCGGAGACGACACCGGCGAGCGCAACCCGTTCGCGCCGCCGCCGGCGGATGCCCCCGACCGGCCGTGGCAGCCGCGCGCTCCGCAGCAGCCCCCGACCGAGCGGCCGGAGGACGGCGACCGGGACGACGACCGGGTGCCGCCGCCGCACCCGTGGAGCCCGGGCTACCGCGGCGGATGGTCCGAGCCGCAGCAGCCCCGCTTCGACCCGACCGACCCGGTGCAGCGGCGCGCCCGCTACGCGCTGAGCGCCGGCATGGCCGGCCTGTTCTGCGCGATCACCGGCATGCGGTACCTCGCGCTGCTGCTCGGTGCACTGGCGCTGTACTGGGGGATCAGCGCGCTGCGGGCCGAGCGTCCGGCGTCGGCCGCCTCCCCCGCCCCGCACGCCGCGGCCGGCGGCAACCCGCACGCCCTCGGCACCGCCCGGGTCGGCGGCTCCGCCCAGCCGCAGCCCACCCGGCCGCAGGTGCCCGCCGCGCTCGGCGGACTGCTGACGGGCGGTGTCGCCCTGATCTTCACGCTGTCCGTCTTCGGCGTCCAGCTCTACTACCACGACTACGTGACCTGCGTGAACGACGCCCTGACCAACGAGGCGGCGCAGAGCTGCAACAACCTCGCCCCGGACGTCATCACCCAGCTGACCAACCCCGGCAGCCGCTGACGCCGGGTGCCCTCGGGGCGGGGGTGCGGTTCGCGCGCCCTGTTTTCGGGTTGCCCGCGGCGTGGGATGCGCAGTTCCCCGCGCCCCTGCTGCGTGCTTCAGCCGGACCCGCTAGGTAGGCCCGTCCCGAGGGGCGCAGTTCCCCGCGCCCCTGTTTTCGGGTTCCCTGCAGCGTGGGATGCGCCGATCTCGGGGTGCGCAGTTCCCCGCGCCCCTTAATTCGGGTTACCCGTCAGGTGTCGTCGAGGTGGAGGGTGGCGAGGCGGGTGACGGCGTCGTGGAGGGTGCGGCGCAGGCGGGGGCAGCGGGCGGCGGTGGACCAGGCGGTGAGGCGGGCCATCGCCGGGGTCGGCGGGAGGGCCCGGTCGGCCGTGCGGGTGAGCAGCCAGCGGGCGAGCAGGGCTCCGGGCGGCACGACGGCGGCGGACCAGCCCGCGGCGGTCAGGGCGGCCTGCCAGGGGACGGGGCCCAGGGCGGCCATCCGTCCGGCCCCGAGTGCGCCTCCGGCGGACCACGCGGCCACGGCGGCGGCGGCCGAGACCGTGAGCACGGCGGCGAATGCGACCAGCGCGGTACCGGCCGGGTGCCAGGGGCGGGTGGTGCCCCGGCCTGCGGCGGCCCGTCCGAGCAGCAGGGCGGGCACGACGCCCGCGAGCAGGGGCATGACCGCCAGGACGGCCTGACCGGCGGCGCCGGGGCCGTCGGTCGGGAGAAGCGCGAAGAGCGGGAACTCGGGCACCGCGCCCAGGTGGGTGGCCACCGGTGAGACGGTGGTGCCGGTGCCGACGGCGAAGCCCGGCCCCAGCGCGTAGGCGGCGGCCCAGAGCACGGCGTTCGGCAGCAGCAGGGTGCAGGCGAGGAGGAGTCCGAGGACGCCCGCGGGGCCGTCCGCGAGGCCGGCGGCGGTGCTGCCCGCGGTGCCGAGGGCGACGGCGGTGGTGAGCAGGAGTCCCCCGGCGGCGAGCAGGCCGAGCAGCCAGCTGCCCGCGGTGCGACGCAGGGCGGCGGTGGCGTCCCGCGGCGGCGCCCAGCCCGCGGCCGCCCAGGAGCGGAGCCGGTCGGTGAGCACGGCCGGCAGGAAGGCCGGCAGGCCCGGCTGCGGGTGGCCGTGGCCGGCCAGGACTCCCCAGGCGAGTCCGGCGGCGGTGACGGCCGCGACGACGGGGAGGTCGGTGACCGGGTCGGCGGCCAGGACGGCTTCGCTGCCGCTGCACTCGGCGACGGCCAGCGCGGCCACCGCGAGGTATCCGATGCCCAGCGGCAGGGCGGCCCGCCAGGCTCCCGTGCCGTGCGGGGCGCGTGCCCCCGCCCTGGCCCCCGCGCGGCGGAGCAGGCCGGTGCTGACGGCGGTGAGCAGCAGCGGGGTGAGGGTGAAGGGTGCACCGCCCGGACCGCGGGTGAGCGGTGCCCCGTGGCCGAGCAGCCAGAGGGCGCAGGCGAGCCGGAGGGCGCCGCGGGCGGTGACGTCGCCGTACGGGGTGAGCACCCAGAGACCGAGGACGGGGACGGCGATCACGGAGAGGGCGAGGAGGGCCGTTCGGGCGCCGACGAGCAGGTCGGCGAACGGGGAGCGGGAGCCCAGATCGTCGGGCAGGCCCAGGATCGGACGGCCCATCAACTGCGTCATGGGCCACATGCTCCCAAGATCACCCGTTGCGCCCCGTGAAGCGGCAAACCTTCGCCGTGTCCCGGATTATTTGCTTATGTGCCTTATTCGACTCTGCAGCCGCCGCGGGGAGCCGCGGTGACCGCACCTTCGAAGGCCGACCGGGCCGGGGACGACCCCACCGGCCCGACCACCGCTGCCCGGACGCCCGCCGCGGCCCCGTCGGACCGGGCGCGGAAGGACGTCGCACGGCTGCTGCAGCGGCTGACCCCGCGTGAGGCGCAGGTCTTCGCCCGGACGGCGGCAGGGGACGACGACCGGGCCGTCGCCGCCGCGCTCGGCATCGCCCCCGCGACCGTCCGCAAGCACCTCAACCGGGCGATGCGGAAGCTGGGGGTCGGCTCGCGCGCCGAGGCCGCCCGCCTGGCCGCCCTGTTGGGGACGCCCGGGCCCACCGCCGAACCCACCCCTGCGGCACCCCCCAAAACCCCCGGGGCGACCGGGCCGACCATGCCGACCGGGCCCGCCGAGCCCGGCCCGGTGCCGGCCGGGGCCGCGGTCGAACCCTCGCCGCCGCCGACGCCGGAGGAGCCCCCGCGGACTCCGGACGGGCCCCGACCGCCCGAGGAGCCCGAGCCGCCGCAGGCCCGCCCTCAGGAGCAGCCGTCCGCTCCGCTCTCCCGTCCGCCGCTGGCCGGGGCGCCGCCCCGTCGCCGGCCGGAGTTCGCCGCGTTCAGTGCGGCCGTGCACGCCCGGCTGGTGCAGCAGACGTTCCTGGTCACCGGGTCGCCGCACCGGGCGGCCCGCAGTGTGCGGATCGCCCTGGGGGCGGCGGCGCTGCGGTGGGACGAGGTGGCGGAGCTGCCGGACCCGGAGGGCTGGGTCCGGGCGGCGGCGTTCGAGTCGGCGCTGTCGCCGTGGCGGCGGGGCGGTCCCCGTCGTGCGGGCAGGCGCCACCTGCCGCACCGGAGGATCAAGGTGAAGGGTGAGCGGGCCCGCCGCCGGCCGGACGAGAACCGTCCGACCGCCCGGGACCGGGCGCTGCTCACCGCGATGCACCGGCTGACCCGGCCGCAGCGCCGGGCGGTGGTGCTGCACGACGCGGTGGGCCTGCCGGTGGCGGCGGTGGCGGAGGAGGTGGAGTCCAGCACGGCGGCGGCCGCGGGGCGGGTCCTGGCGGCGCGCGAGGAGCTGTCCCGGACGGTGCCGGAGGTGGTCGGTGCCGACCCGTCGGCGCCGGGCTTCGGCCCGGCGCTCGGCGCGCTGCTGTTCGAGGCGGCGGTGCGGGCCTGCCCGTCGCCGCGGGTGCCCTCGCCGGGCCGGCTCGCCGCCGGGACGGCCGTCCCGGACCGGGCCCTGCTGCCCGGCCCGGACGGGCAGGCAGAAGGACGGACGGGCGGGCGGCGGCCGGTGGCGGTCACGATCGCGGGCGTCGAGCGGTTCCGCCGCTGCTTCGCCGGGGACGGGGGAGCGGACGAGGCCGTGGGTCTGCTGCTGACCGGTGTGGCCGCGCACGAGGTCGGCCGGGGCATGCTGCTCTGCACGGAGGACTGACCGGTCCGTCCCGGGCGTGGGAGGCCGCCGGGCCCCGCGGCCGCGCCTACGCTCGCCGCAGGCGCGGCCGGGTTCCCGTCCCCGGCCGGCGAACCGGAGAGGGGCCATGCCGTGCCGCGTGAGATCGCGCTGCTGGGAGTGCCGTCCTGCGCAGGGACGCACGGACCCGGTCAGGAGAAGGCGCCCGCCGCCGTCCGGGCGGCCGGGCTGGTCGAGGGGCTGCGCAGCGCGGGTCTCGCCGTCCGGGACCACGGCGACCTGCCGGCGGTGCCCTTCCGCACCGACCCGGAGCACCGCAACCGGCAGAACCTCGCCCTGGTCACCGACGTCGCCCGGTCCGTCGCCGACCGGGTCGGCGCCCTGCTCGACGGCGGCGCGCTACCGCTGGTGATCGGCGGGGACTGCACCATCACCCTCGGCGTCACCGCCGCCCTGGTCGCGCGGCGGCCCGACACCGGCCTGATCTACTTCGACGGCGACGTGGACCTGTCGGTGCCCGACAGCACCGTCTCCGGCGTCCTCGACACCATGGTCCTCGCCCATCTGCTCGGCGAGGGCGCCCCCGAGCTCGCCGGCCTCGGACCGCGGACCCCGCTGCTGACCGCCGACGCCGTCACCGCCTTCGGCCACGACCCCGTGGAGGTGAACGCGGCCGAGCGGGAACGGCTCGCCCGGTACGGCCTGCGGACCCATCCGTGCACCGGGCTGACCGCCCCCGGGGCCGACCCCGTCGCCGCGGCCCGCGCCGTCCGCAGCGACCTCGCCGAGCGGTACGCGCACCTGCTGCTGCACTTCGACGTCGACGTGATCGACTCGACCGAGCTGCCGCTGGCGGACTTCCCGCACTTCAACCAGGGCCTGCCGCTGGCCGTCGCACTGGACTGCCTCGCCGAGTTCGCCCGCGCCCCGCAGCTGGCCGCCGTGGTCGTCACGGAGATCAACCCCCTCCGCGACCAGGACGGCAGCCTGGTGCGGACCCTCACCGACGGCCTGGTCCGGGCCCTCGCGGGAGCACCGGAGTAGCGGGCGGTCCCGGTGCCCTCCGGCGGTCAGCCCGCGGTGAGGGCCCGGTCGCAGTCGAGGCAGTGGCGGGTGGTCTGGGACGGCGGGTACCAGCTGTCGCCGGGGGCGGCGCGACGGTAGGGCTCGGGTTCGAGGTCGCCGGTGGGCAGGCCGCAGAACGTGGCGGCGGCGGGCCGCTCCGGGTCCTGCGGGTCGGCGGGGGCGGCATGGACCCAGCGGATGCGCGCGCCGACGTCGACCTCGCCGCTGTCCAGGACCTCCGTGGAGGGTTCCAGTTCGAGGAGTACGAGGACATCGGTCATGCCTCGACCTTGCCCCGTTCGGCCCAGCACCGCATCCCGGCCCGCGCCGCGCCCGAGGTACCCGTTGGCGTCGCGCGCCGGTCGCGCCGCGCCCCGCCGTCCGGTGCTCCGCGGATCTGTCGTACCCCGGGGATAGATTCGGTCGGAACGGGCGCGGCCGGGCCGCGCCGGAGTGCCGATCGCCGGAGGTCCTCGCGTGTCGCTGGTACGGGTCCACAACTTCTCGGTCTCGCTCGACGGTTTCGGCACCGGAGAGGGGCAGACCCTCGACGCGCCGTTCGGCCACGCCGGCCACCGGCTGCACGGCTGGTTCTTCAACACCAGGGCGTTCCGGTCCATGCAGGGCAAGGACGGCGGCGACTTCGGCGTGGACGACGCCATGGCCGCGACCTGGGCCGACGGGATCGGCGCCGAGATCATGGGGCGGAACAAGTTCGGCCCGCAGCGCGGCCCCTGGGAGGACCACGACTGGAACGGCTGGTGGGGCGAGGAGCCGCCGTTCCACACGCCGGTCTTCGTGATGACCCACCACCCCCGCCCCTCGGTGGAGATGAAGGGCGGCACCACCTTCCACTTCGTGGACGGGTCGCCGCAGGAGGTGCTGAAGCAGGCCAAGGAGGCCGCGGGCGGCCTCGACGTCCGGCTCGGCGGCGGGCCGAGCACCGTGCGGGCCTTCCTCGCCGAGGACCTGGTCGACCACCTGCACGTCGTCGTGGTGCCGATCCTGCTCGGCCGCGGCGAGCGCCTCTGGGACGGGCTCGAAGGGATCGAGGAGCGCTTCCGCATCGAGACGGTGGCGAGCCCCAGCGGGGTCACCCATGTGACGTTCAACCGCGCCTGACCGGGTGTCACCGATCGGCGCACGGGGCGCCCTCTAGGCTGACCGGGTGACCGCACCGGACCTTGCACACTCCGCCCGCCCCTCCGCCCGCCCTTCCACCGACCCTGCCGCCGAACCCTCCGCCGGTTCTTCCGCCGACCCGGCCGCCGCGCTGATCGCCGACCCGTACGCCGGGTACGCCCGACTGCGGGCGGCCGGCCCCGTGCACCGGATCACCGGCCCGGACGGGCTGCCCGTCTGGCTGGTCACCCGGTACGCGGACGTGCGCCGGGCGCTCGCCGACCCCCGGCTCGCCCTGGACAAGCAGCACGCCGCGCCCGGCAACTACCGCGGCTTCGCCCTGCCGCCCGCCCTGGACGCCAACCTGCTCAACATGGACCCGCCGGACCACACCCGGATCCGGCGGCTCGTCTCCCAGGCGTTCACCCCGCGGCGGATCGCCGCACTGCGCGGACCGGTCGAGCAGGTCGCCGACGCCCTGCTCGACGCGATGGCCCCGCACGGCCGGGCCGACCTCATCACCGCCTACGCCGCACCCCTGCCGATCACCGTGATCTGCGACCTGCTCGGCGTGCCCACCGAGGACCGCCACGACTTCCGGGCCTGGACGGACGCCCTGGTCACCCCCGACCCGGCCCGCCCGCAGGACGCCCGGGCGGCCGTCGCCGCGATGCTCGCCTTCTTCACCGCGCTGATCGACCGCAAGCGCGCCGAACCCGGCGACGACCTGCTCTCCGACCTGATCGCCGTCCGCGACGAGGGGGACCGGCTCGGCGAGGACGAACTCACCTCGCTCGCCTTCCTGATCCTCTTCGCCGGGTACGAGAACACCGTCCACCTGATCGGCAACGCCGTCCTCGCCCTGCTGCGCCACCCCGACCAACTGGCCGCGCTGCGCGCCGACGAGAGCCTCGTCCCGGCCGCCGTGGAGGAGTTCGCCCGCTACGACGGGCCGGCGCCGCTGGCGATCCGCCGCTTCCCGCGGGAGGACGTCGTCATCGGCGGCGTCACCGTCCCGGCGGGGGAGACGGTGCTGTGCGTCCTCGCCTCGGCCAACCGCGACCCGGAGCAGTTCCCGGAACCGGACCGGCTCGACGTGCACCGGCGGGAGACCGGCCACCTCGCCCTCGGCCACGGCATCCACTACTGCCTGGGTGCCCCGCTCGCCCGCCTGGAGACCTCGGTCGCGCTGACCGCCCTGCTGCGCCGCTTCCCCGAACTCGCCCTGGACGTGCCGGAGTCGGAGCTGCGGCACCGTCCCTCGCTGCGGGCCCGCGGCATGCTGGAGCTGCCGGTGCGGTTCTGAGCACCGAGGAGGCAGACGGCCGGGGCCGGCGCGGATCGTCCGCGCCGGCCCCGGCCGTTGTGCGAGGTCCCGCCCCGTCCGGTGGCGGCTCCGGCCCCTTCGTGCGCACGGCTCGCGCGCATCTGCGCGAAACTGCGCAAACATCGGCCGGTTCGAGCAATTGACGTCACATCAGGGCTCTGCTCTGATGTGAAGCGCCCTGACGGCCCCGACCGCCCCGACGGTCCGGACCGCCGGGACAGCCCCGACTGCCCCTGCCCGCGGCCGAGTCGAGCGTGCCGCGGCGCCGTGTCGGGTCACCGGACCCCGCAGACCTCCGAGGAGGCACCCTCGTGCGATCCGCTCCGCCCACCGTCCGACCGCGGCCGGGAAGTCCCGGCGCCAGGCCCATCGCGCTCCCGCTCGCCCTGCTGCTCGTCGCCGTCCTCGCCGCCGTCCTCGGCCCGGCCCACCCCGCCGGCGCCGCAACTCCCGGCAACGCCACCGGGATCACCCGCTCCGGCAACACCTTCACGGTGACCGCCTCCGGCGGCGCCGCCGCCCGGATCGTCCTCGCCCGGGCCGACATCCTGCGGATCTGGCTCTCGCCGGACGGCAGCTTCACCGACGACCCGGCCGGCCACGACCTCGCGATCACCACCGACTTCGGCGCCGTCGACGCCACCCAGACCGACGCCGGCGCCTACTGGCGGATCGCCACCCCGGCCGTCTCGCTGCGGATCAACAAGTCGCCGCTCACCTTCGCCCTGTACCGGGCCGACAACACCACGCTGCTCTGGGCCGAGTCCCAGCCCACCAGTTGGACCGCCAACCGGACCACCCAGTACCTCACCCGCGGCGCCGACGAGCAGTTCTACGGCACCGGTCTGCGCCTCGGCGACTGGGCGCTGCGCGACAAAACCGTGCCGGTCTCCGTCAGCAACTCCTGGACGGAGAACAGCAACGCCAGCCCCGCGCCGTTCTACATGTCCACCAACGGCTACGGCGTGATGCGCAACACCTGGGCCCCCGGCTCCTACGGCTTCGGTTCGCCGACCACGCTCGCGCACGACGAGAAGCGCTTCGACGCCTGGTACTTCGCCGGCGACTCGCTCAAGGGCGTGCTCGGCGGCTACACCGACGTCACCGGCAAGCCCTTCCTCGCCCCGGTCTGGGGCCTCGAACTCGGCAACGCCGACTGCTTCAACGCCTCCAACCCCGCCTACCAGGGCGACCACGCCCGGCTCCGCCACCAGACCACCCCGGACGCGGTCGGCTACGCCGCCGACGCCCGCGCCGCCGACATGCCCTCCGGCTGGTTCCTGCCCAACGACGGTTACGGCTGCGGCTACACCGACCTGCCGAACACCGTTTCCGGTCTCGCCGCCAAGGGCGTGCACACCGGACTGTGGACCTCCACCGGGCTGTCGAACATCGACTGGGAGGTCGGCACGGCCGGCTCCCGGGCGGTGAAGACGGACGTCGCCTGGATCGGCGGCGGCTACAAGACCGCCTTCACCGGCGTGCAGCAGGCCGTCGCCGGGATCGAGGACCACTCCGACGCCCGCCGCTTCGTCTGGACGGTCGACGGCTGGGCCGGCACCCAGCGCAACGCCGTCGTCTGGACGGGCGACACCAGCGGCACCTGGGACGCCATGCGCTGGCACGTCCCGGCGATCGCCGGTGCGGGCCTGTCGGGCCTCAACTACGCCTCCGGCGACGTCGACGGCATCTTCGGCGGCAGCCCGAAGACCTACGTCCGCGACCTGCAGTGGAAGGCCTTCACCCCGGCGTTCATGACGATGTCCGGCTGGGGCGCGACCAACCCGTCCGCAGGCTACCAGGACAAGCAGCCCTGGCGGTTCGCCGAGCCCTACCTGTCGATCAACCGCAAGTACCTGCAGCTGAAGATGCGGCTCACCCCCTACCTGTACACGATGAGCCGCAACGCCACCGACACCGGCGTCCCGTCCACCCGGGCGATGGTGCTGGAGTACCCGGACGACCCGGTGGCGCGCGGCAACGCGACCAGCGGCCAGTTCATGGCCGGCGACTCCTTCCTCGTCGCCCCGGTCGTCTCCGACACCGCCGTCCGCGACGGCATCTACCTGCCCGCCGGCACCTGGACGGACTACTGGACGGGCAAGGCGTACACCGGGCCCGGCTGGCTCAACGGCTACAGCGCGCCGCTCGACACCCTGCCGCTCTTCGTCAAGTCCGGTGCGGTCGTGCCGATGTGGCCGCAGATGAACTACGCCGGCGAGAAGCCCGTCTCCCGGCTGACCTACGACGTCTACCCGCGCGGCAGCTCCACCTTCAGCCTGTACGAGGACGACGGCACCACCCGCGCCTACCAGTCCGGGGCGTACGCCCGACAGCGGGTGGACGTCACCGCACCGCAGTCCGGCACCGGCGACGTCAGCATCGCCGTCGGCGCGGCCACCGGCAGCTACACCGGCAAACCCGCCTCCCGCGACTACGAGTTCACCGTGCACGCCGCCGCCGCACCCGGCAGCGTCAGCGTCGGCGGCACCGCGCTGCCCGCACTGGCCAGCCGCAGCGCCTACGACGCGGCCGCCAGCGGCTGGTACTTCGACCCGGCGGACCGCTCCGGCGTGCTCCTGGTCAAGACCGGCTCCCGCTCCGCCGCCTTCACCGTGACGGCCGCCGGCCTCACCCTGCCCACCGGCAGCGCGATCCCCGGCGCCACCCCGATCCCCACCGCCGGCTGGACGATCGCCTACGCCGACAGCCAGGAGACCTCGGCCGAGAACGGCGCCGCCGCGAACGCCATCGACGGCAACAGCGCCACCCTCTGGCACAGCAAGTGGTCCGGCACCGCCGCACCACTGCCGCACGAGCTGCAGATCGACCTCGGCGCCCGCTACGCCGTCGACGGCCTGAGCTACCTGCCCCGGCAGGACGGCGGCGTCAACGGCCGGATCGGCGGCTACGAGGTGTACGTCTCCGACACCACCGCCGACTGGGGCAGCCCCGTCGCCACCGGGAGCCTCCCGGACAGCGCGGTGCAGCAACGGATCTCCTTCGGCGCCAAGAACGGCCGCTACCTGCGGCTGAAGGCGCTGAGCGAGGCGGGCGACCGCGGCCCGTGGACGAGTGCCGCCGAGATCGGCGCTACCGGACGCGCCCTGCCGCCACCGACCGACACCACCCTGGTCAACGGCGCCTCCGGCAGCTGCGTCGACCTGCCCGGCTCGGCGACCGCCCCGGGCACCCGGCCGACCCTCTACACCTGCCACGGCGGCGGCAACCAGCGCTGGACCCTGCACGCCGACGGGTCGCTCACCGGACTCGCCGGGGTCTGCCTCGACGGGACGGCCGGCACCGTCGCCGTGCAGCCCTGCAACGGCTCCACCGGGCAGCGCTGGCAGCAAGGGCCGCAACTCGCCCTGGTCAGCGGCGGGAAGTGCCTCGCACCGGAGAAGTCCGGCACCGCGAACGGCACCGGGCTGCTGCTCGCCGCCTGCACCGGCAGCGCCGCGCAGCGCTGGGCGACCACCCCCTGACCGCCCGGCCGCGGGGGCCCCGGGCAGCGCGCCCCGGGACCCCCGCGGCCCCGGGGTGCCGGGTCACCGCGCGCTCGCGGCGATCTGCGCGTACTCCTGGGCGGCGGCCCACAGCTCACCGGAGGTCGGCCGCATCCCGGGCACCGCGTTCATCGCGGCCTCGGCGTTCATCGCGGCGAAGCCCCACAGCTCGCGCAGCTCGCCGTGCGCCGTCCGCTCGGCCTCGCGGAGCGCCGAGAGCAGTGCCCCGCCGGTGAGCGGCGGCGGTACGGGCAGGAACGACCAGGGCCCCGGCGGGGCCTGGTCGAGCAAAACGGTCGGCTGTGCTCCGCCACGCGGAGTGGTGTCGTTCATGCGGCACACGATCGCACCTGGAACTGACACGCCGTCGGTGGCCCGTGGACGGCGGCTGCGGCTCCAGCCCGCCCAGCCCGCTCAGTTCGCGAGACGGTCCACGGCGGCGAGCACCGGGGCCACGCCGTCCTCGTCCCGCAGGCGGGCGGCCAGGGCCCGGGCGCGGCGGGCGTGCCCCGGGTCGGCGTCGGCCGCGCGCAGCGCCGCGGCGAGGGCGCCAGCCGTCAGGCGGCGCAGCGGCACGGCCGCGGGGGCCACCCCCAGGCCGGTCAGGCGGCCGGCCCAGAACGCGGCGTCGAACTGGATCGGGACGGGGACGGCCGGCACCCCGGCCCGCAGGCCCGCCGCGGTGGTGCCGGCCCCGGCGTGGTGCACGACGGCGGCCGTCCGCGGGAAGAGCAGGTGGTGCGGAACGTCGTCGACGGTGATCACGTCCGGGCCCTCGGCGTGCAGCTCGCTCCAGCCGCGCTGGACCACGCCGCGCAGCCCGGCCGCGCGCAGCGCCGCCACGACCGTGCGGGAGACCTGCTCAGGGTCGGGCACCGCCGCGCTGCCCAGGCCGACGAAGACCGGGGGGTCGCCCGCGTCCAGGAAGTCGCGGAGCTCCGGCGGGAGCTCGGCCGCGGGCGGGTCCCCGGGCCACCAGTAGCCGGCCACCCGCAGACCCGGACGCCAGTCGCGTGGGCGTGGCACCACCAGTTCGCTGAAGCCGTGGAAGACCGGCCAGTCGGCCTGCTCGCGCGCCCGGCGGGCGGAGCGGAGGCTGCGCCGGGGCAGCCCGAGGCGCGAGCGGGTACGGCGGACGGCCTCGGTGAAGATGCTGTCCACGGCCGCGTTCACGGCATGCCCGGCCAGCCGGTTCGGGCCCGCGCCCCAGGACCTCGCGCCGATCACCGGCGGGGCGAACTCGGCCGTCGCGGCGAGCGGTTGCAGATGGAGGCCGATGCTGGGCAGGGCCATGCCCTCCGCGATCGCGTGCCCCAGTGGTGCCAGCGCGGCCGACAGCAGCAGGACGTCCTGGCCGTGGGCGGCGACCAGCAGTTCGTCCGCCATCCTGCCCACCAGCGAGCGCGCCATCGCGACCAGCCGGGCCATCTTGCCGATCCCGCTGGAACTGCGGTGCAGGCCCTGCCCGGCGGCGGACTCCAGGGCCTCGCGCGGGTCCACCGGCAGCGGGTGGAAGCCGATCCCGGCGCCCTGTGCGAGCGGTGCGAACCGTGCGTGGGTGACCAGGGTGACCTGGTGGCCGGCCCGGGCCAGCCCGGACCCGAGTCCGGTGAACGGGGCGACGTCGCCGCGGGAACCGGCCGTCATGAGCGCGACACGCATGGTCAGCAGTATCGCGCCGGATCCCCTACCGGCGTCCCCGCGGCGCGCCGTTTCGGCCACCGGGGGGGAGCGGCCGTCAGCGGTCGAATCCGGCGGGCGGACAGCGCCCGCTCCAGGGGTGCTCGGCGGCGAGGCCGGATCCGACCACATGGATCCGCCGGTGCCACCGGTCCACGGAGGTGACTCACGACCCGTCCGGCATTGCGCCGTGGTGACCGGCCGAGCGGGGCCTACGCTGCGGAGTGACCGGAGAAGGGACCGGAGAGCAGCCGCCCGCCGCGCGGGCGGGCCCCGGCGTGGACCAGGAGAGCGCTCATGCCCGAGCCACCGTTGCCCGAGAAGGCCGTCGCGCTGCTGCGCAAGGCGAACCCGGCCGTCATCGCCACCCTCCGCCCGGACGGCCAGCCCGTCTCCACCGCCACCTGGTACCTCTGGGAGGAGGACGGCCGCGTCCTGGTCAACATGGACGAGGGCCGCACCCGCCTGCACCACCTGCGCGCCGACCCCCGGGTCAGCCTCACGGTGCTCGACGAGCACTCCTGGTACACCCACATCACCCTGATCGGCCGGGTCGCCGAGCTGTACGAGGACCGGGAGCTCGCCGACATCGACCGGCTCTCCCGGCACTACCGGGGCCGCGACTACCCCGTGCGGGACCGCGGCCGGGTCACCGCCCTGATCGAGGTCGACCGCTGGCACGGCTGGGGCACCGTCACCGGCCGGTTCCGCTGACCGGACCGACCGGCCGGGCCGAGGTGTCCTGCAGCTGAAGGAGTGACAGGCGCTCGGCGGACGGGCTGCCCGGCACGGCCCGGTACACCACCAGCTGCCGGCCGGGGGCGCTGTTCGGTGTGAGCGTCTCGTACGCCAGCTCCAGGCCGCCGGCCCGCGGGTGGTGCAGCTTGGCACCGGCGGACTTGCCGTGCACCTCGTGGCGGGCCCACAGCACGCGGAACTCGTGGCTCTGCAGCGAGAGTTCGCCGACCAGGGCGACCAGCCGCGGATCGCGGCCGCCCCGGGCCGGCGGGGCTGCGCAGCGCGGCGGCCGCGGCGCGGGCGGGCGCCTCCCGGTCCCGGTGGAAGGAACGGGCCGCCGGGTCGAGGAAGGTCATCCGCACCAGGTTGTCCACCCGCGCGAACCCCGCGTAGAGGGCGGCGGCCTGCGGGTTGAGTGCCAGGACGTCCAGCGTCCGGCCGGTGACCACGGCCGGGGTGGGCAGTGCGTCCACCAGGTGCCGCAGCGCCGGTGCGACCTGCTCGCCGGCGTCCTCGTCCAGCCGCAGCGCGCGGGCGACGGCCTGCAGCAGTTGCGGGGAGGGGTTGCTCGCGGCCCTGTTCCAGACGGGTGCAGGGCCGCTCCAACGCGGAGATCGCCGACGAGCTGTACCTCGCCGAGTCCACCGTCAAGACCCACATGAAGCGCATCCTCGCCAAGCCCGGTGCCCGCGACCGCGCCCAGGCCGTCGCCCTCGCCTACCGTACGGGCCTGATGGTCGGCCCCCGGCCCGACAGCCGGTGAGGTGGCGGAGGCCCGCGGTCGGCCGTCGGCCCGGCAACCTTCCGACGGCGCGCCGTGGTTCGCTTCGTGACACCGCCCGGTGGTGAGTGAGGTGTCGAGCAGCCGGGGCGCGCAGCCGGGACCGAGCGGCTCCGGTGCAGCCTTGCCGTCCTCCCGGCGCAGTTGCGCCCCGGCGCACAGGCGCAGCAGGTCGTGGAGGGCCCGGGAGCGGACACTCAGAAGTGTTCCCACCGCACCTGGTCCGTCCAGGCCGGTCCGCCCCGGCGGCGCACCGGGGGAGGCTGCTGCGGCGACGGGTGGCCGAGGCAGACGATCAGCTCGGGCCGCACCCCGTCCGGCGCTCCGAGCAGCACGGCAACCGCCGCCCGGCTGAACGAGGTCACCGGCCCGGCGCCCAGCCCCAGGCCGTGCGCCGCCATCAGCATGGTCGCCGCCGCCGTCCCCACGTCGACGTACGGGCCGGGGTTGCTCTCCGGGAAGCCGTACGCGCGCACCCCGGCCCAGTCGACGCAGACGACGATCGCGGCCGCCGGGCGCTGGAGCATCCCGGGGGAGACCATCCGGATCGCCCGCAGCATTCCGGGCCGGGTGACGGCCACGTACCGGTGGAGGCGCCGGTTGCCGGCGTGCGGCGCGTACCGGGCGCTGTCCAGGACGGCCCGCAGCTGCCCGGGCTCGACCGGCGCGTCGGCGAGCGCCCGGACCACGCGGCGGGTACGGATCGCCCGCAGGACGGCGTCCCCGCCGGCGGTGTCGCCACCTGTGGGCTCCTCGCCGCTCACGACGACCCGCCGTTCGCCGCCCCGCCGGTTGCCGTTCCGTCGTTCGCCGCCTCGCCGGGGTCGAGCGAATCGAGCAGGTACGCGGCCAGGGTCCGGGAGAGCGCGTCCAGCCGGTCGACGTAGCCCTGCGGATCGCCGGCCCGGACCGAGGTCTCGGCGTGCCCGCGGCGCACCTCGTGCAGGAGTGCCCGCAGGCGGTCGCCCGCCTGCGGCTCGATCATCTCCGCAAGCCGTCCCGCCGCAGTGAGCAGCCGCAGCGGGGCGTACTCGGCGGCCTCGTCCACCTGGGTACGGGCAGAGCAGAGCAGGTAGGCGAGGAGTTCGACCGCGTCGTCCTCGTCCAGCACCCGTCCGGTCCGGTCCGCGATGTCGGGGCCGCCCATGGGCTCACTCCGTCCGTCGTCGCCGCGCGACGGCGGACGGCCCGCAGTCGTGCGGACCGGCCGGCCGTCCCTGCCCCAAGCCTCCGCCGCGCGCGGACGATCCGCACACCGGTCGGGCCTCCGCCCGGGGACCGCGGACGGCTCCGCGGTGCCGCGGACGCGCCCGGTCCGAAGGCGTCACGGTCGTTCGGGGTCAGGACCGTGGCCACGGTGGAGCGGGTCGCGGGATGCGGCTGATGACCGAGCCGATCAGTGTGCCGATGGAGACGCCGAACACCGCGGACACGGCGGTGAGGACGGCCTGCGCGCCGTTGCCGACCTCGATCTGGGCGGTGTTGAGCAGGCCGAACGAGCCGGGCACCACGACCCAGAACGCGGGGAGGTAGAGCACCTGCCAGGACGAGCCGCGACGCAGCCAGTGCGCGACGGTGGCGGCGGTGGCGGCGGTGACCGCGCCGGCCAGACCGCCGATCGCCGGGCCGTTGGTGGTGGTGACCGTGATCTGGACGGCGGCGGTCACCGCGATCACCGCGACGATCCACGGGATCGCGGGCGGCGGGGTGTTGACGTTGATCACGACTCCGGCCACGGCAAGTGCCAAGCCCAGGCAGACGACCCACCAACTCGGCGCGGCGACCAGGGTGTTGGCCAGCACGGAGGTGGGCACGCCAGTGGCGGTGGCGGCCGCCACCACACCGGCGAGGAAGAGTGACAGCTGCACGGAGCCGGACACCAGCCTGGCCGTCCCGGCGCTGGCCGCACCCGCGGCGATCTCCGACAGCCCGGTCACCAGGAGGCCGCCGGGCAGCAGGATCGCCAGGGTGGCGACGATCGTGCGCAGCGGTCCGTCGAGCAGGGAGGCCCGGGCGGCCCCGAGCACCAGGACGGAGACGAGGAAGCCTGCGGTGACCGGCAGCAGCGGCCGCAGCAGCGGCAGTCGGCGGGCGGTCATGGTCAGGCCCACCACGATGAGTGAGCCGAGCGCGGCGGCGAGGACGTTCGCCGCCACCGGCTGCAGGTAGAGGCAGAGCCCGACCCCGACCGGCAGCACCCCGAGATCCGCGACCCAGACCGGCCAGCGGGCCGGGGCCCGGCGGACCGCGTCCAGGTCGCGCAGCGCTTGGTGCCCGTCGAGGCCGCCCGCGCGTAGCCGGTGCACCACGTCGAGGACGTCGGCGGTCTGCTCGAACCGCAGGGCGGGGCCGACGGGCTCGAACACGGCAGGGTCGTCCGCGTGGAGCGCCACGAACAGGCCGGTGGTCAGGGCGGCGACCCGCACATCGGGTGCATCGAGCGTCCGCCCGAGCCCGCGCAGTTCCTCCTCCACGTCGTGGACGGGCAGGCCGCCGCCCAACATGCCTGCACCGAGTTCGAGCAGGAGACGGCGCCGGGGGTCGGCCGGGGCGCCGGGGCCCCGCTCCGAAGGAAACGTGCTGGACATGGCGCGTATGGTCGCATACCTGCCGATTTCCTCGGTACTCGGGCATCGGGCCCGTGTCGGGTGGTGCGCGGGGATCCCGCCGGCACGGCGTGGGCCGCTCGTGCTCCGGCGGCGAGGGCGGTGCTCGGCTCTCCCGCCGTTCGGCCCGCGGCTCTCCGGCCGGTGCGGCTCCGCGTGGGATCAGTGACGGTGGTGGTTGTCGGGCTGCGTCGGGTCGCCGGGATGTTCGAGACCGGGGACGAGGGTGAGGTGGTGAGCGCGGGCGTGGTCGAGCCAGCGGACGAAGGCGAGGCGGCGGGCCGGGGGGAGCGGGTCGGGGGCCGCGTCCGGGCCGGGGACGGTACGGGTGCGGGTCGACACGAGCGCCGCCGTCCAGCCGGCCGCGGTCACCCGGTGGCCGGGCGGGGCGGCACGCAGGGCGGCGGCGAGCGCGACGGGGAGGGTCTCCGGGTCCGCCTCGAAGTCGCCGTCGGGGGTGGCGAGTTCCCACACGGTGGCGAGCACGGGCACGGGCCGGTGGAGGCCGGGCTGCGGTACGGCGACGTCGGCGGTGACGGCGGCGAAGACCGCGCGGACGGCCGCGCAGCCCTCGAACGCCGCGGCGGTGATCGAGCCCAACTCGACGGCGGCACGCTGGTCGAGGCGGACCGGCGGGGCGGCCGCGCAGTCGAGGCCGCGGGCGGCGGCCTCGGCGGCGCAGAGCGCCTCGGTGAGCAGGACCTGGGCGACCCAGCGGGTGAGCTGGCGGTCCTCCGCGCTGCCGGGGGCGGGCAGCGCGGAGGACCTCGGGCCGGCACGGAGCGCGGCCAGCCGTCGGTCCAACTCGGCGCGGGGGAGCGGGTGGCCGTCGAGCAGTCCGAGCAGGGAGGGTCCGGCGGTCACGGCTCGATCACCAGCTCCACCGTCGGCGCGTACTGGCAGCGGCCGAACCACATCACCTTCGCCAGCGCCCAGTAGGCGCCGGGCTCGGCGTCGGCCGGGACGGCGACGTCGAAGGTGACGGTGTGCCGGGCGCCGGCCGGCACGGTGAAGCCGCGGACGGGGTCGGGGAGTGCGTCCCAGCAGCCGAAGGGGGCGACCACCTGCAGCTCGCCGCGGATCTCGCCACGGGTGCGGTTGCCGAGGACGACGCCGAGCGTGCCGCGCCGGCCCGGCGACAGCCGGACCGAGGGGGTGGTGACGGAGACGGACAGGCCGGTGTCGCGTCCGTCGGCGGCCCGGGTGCCCTGGGCGGCCGTCCAGTCCTCGGGTGCCCCGCCGTCGGCGGGCAGCAGCGTAGGCAGGTCGCCGACGGCGACGGTGGCGACGTCCTCGACGAGCTGGCCGCCGTACTCGGTGCGGACGGCGACGAAGTACAGGCCGGGCTCGGTGCCGGCCGGCGGGTCGAGCGTCAGCGGGAAGCGCACGTGCCCGGAGGGGACGAGCCGGTACGGGCGGCGGCGGACGGAGACCTGCCAGCCGTCGGGGGCGAGGACCTCGGCGGCGCCCTCCACCTCGGCGTCCACCAGGTGCGAGGCGAGGACGGCGGACAGCTCGACCGGACCGCCGGCTGTGCGGACCAGGCCGGGGGAGAGACCGACCGACACCGGCAGGTACCCCATCGGTGCGGGGCCCCGGTTGTGCAGCCAGTACCGGGCGTGGACGGGCTGCGCAGCCTCGGCCGTCGGCCCCAGTGCGGCGGTCACCGGACCGGGGGCCGTGGCCTCCGGTACCGCCGTCACCGTGACCACCTCCGCGCCGGCCAGCACCAGATCGGCCGGTGCCGGATCGGCCGGTGTCCCGCCCGGCTGCTCCAGCAGGTCGGCGGCGCGCAGCGCGGAGAGCCGCAGCGAGCCGTCCAGCCGGGCCGTCCGCCCGAGACCGGTGGACTCGATCAGTCGCAGGGTGACCGACGACCCGGGGGAGACGGCCGCCGCGGAACCGTGCGCGATCGGGTTGCCGGTCGGCTTCAGCGCGGACAGCAGCACCTCCCGCTCCGGTTCGACCCGCAGCCAGGAGCAGGTCCGGGGTACTCCGCCTGCCCGGCCGGGCGGGAGCAGCCGGGCGTGCAGCGGGTGGTTGAACTCCTGGCCCTGCGCCGGCAGGTGCCGGGCCCGCCAGTCGCCGTCGCCGCCGGCCAGGGCGTACCGGAACTCGTGGGTCCAGTGCTGGAGTTGGAACGACGCACCGTCCGGCAGCGTGCGCCTCGGCGGGTCGATCCAGACGCCGGACGGCCAGCCGGTGCAGGAGCGCATCAGCGACAGGTGGAGGGCGCCCGACGGGTCGACGGCGAACCCGGGCAGTCCGCGGGTGAGGAGGGCCACGGTGCGGTCGGCGAGCCGTTCACCGTCGGGGAGGCGGCCGGGGCAGACGGCGCGGATCACGGCGTCGGCGAGGTCGGCGGCGAGCGCGGCCGGGTCGGTGGCGATCAGTGCGGGCAGGGCCCCCAGGTCGCGCAGGTCGGCGTTGGGCTGCCAGACCTCGTGCAGCGGCTTGTCGGCGGGCACCCAGACCGCGCCGTGCTCGGCGAGGACGGCCGCGTGCTCGGCGCCGGCCCGTTCGAGCAGCGCCGCCGCAGCCGGATTGGTGCCGGGACCGCCGAGGACGATCCGGACATCGGGCAGGTTGGAGTCCACGTCGAGCCAGCCGTACCGGGCCCGGTCGGCACCTGTGGTGGTCGCGGTCACCCCGACCCGGGCCAGGGCGACCACCAACTCCCGTGCGCCGTGGGCGTCGTCGGCGCTGGGAACGATCACCTCGGCCACGCCGATCGCCCGTTCCCCGAGCGGGGCGCCGTCCGGGCCGGTGAGCGAGACGCGGGCGGTCGATCCCAGGCCGAACCAGGTGTTGGCCGGATTGTCGAGCGTCCAGGGCGCCTCGGCAGCGTCCACGTCGGGCAGCGCGAAGCCCCGCCCGACCACCGCTCCCGCCACCTCGCTCACCGGGAGGCCGCCCGGCAGATCGACCGGGAAGCGCACCCGCAGCAGCCGGTCGGCGCCGGCGAAGTCGGCCAGTACCGTCCGGAAGTCGACGTGGTCCAGACCGTCCCAGAGGGTCACCGTCTGCCGGTAGGCGATGCCGTCGACGGTGCCGTCGACCACCAGCCGTTCGCCCAGCGGGCCGCTCTCGCGCCGCACGGTGGCGGCCCCGGCGGACGAACCGACGACCGGGCCCTTCGGGACCAGGTGCCACGGCCCCTCGCCGAAGTCCGGGTGCTGCGGGTACTCCTCGTACACCCGCAGCTCGTTGCCGACCTCGCCCTCGCGCAGCAACTCCCGCCCGTGCAGCAGGTCGTGGACGGAGCCGAGCGCGCCGCCGCGTGCCGGGTCCGCGGTCACCCGGTAGCGGGCGTTGGCGGCGGTGAGGCCCTCCGCGGCCTGCCACAGGGTGTCGGCTGGGCCGTCGACCAGCGTGTAGGTGCGCCAGCCGAGTGCCGGAACCGCGTCGGCACGCAAGTGCAGCGTGCCCCGGTCCACGGCGCACGGCACCGGCAGGCCGTCCTCATCCAGCACCCGCACGCCGTCGAGGCCGTCCGGCAGCCGGAGCGACACCACGCCGGAGCGCCGGAAGGACAGGGAGTTGGCGACCACCACCGAACGGTCGTCGCCGGTGCCGATCCCGCCGGTCAGCGCTTCGAGCGAGGCGTCCCGGACGGCGGCGGCCAGGTCGTGGGCCTCGCGCCAGCCGCCCAGCAGGTCCAGGTAGACCTGGTCGGACTCGGAGCCGGTGATCGCATCGTGGTGCGCACCGTAGGCGAGGTGGCGCCACACCTTGTCGAGCGCCGCCTCCGGGTACCGGCCGAGACCCTGCACCGCGGCCAGGGTGGCGAACCGCTCCGCGTCCAGCGCCGCCGTCTCGGCCGCCCGCTGGGCCTGCTTGGTGTCGATGTAGGAGACGTCCTTGCCGGTGTACACAGGGTTCATGTCCCGGGTCTGAGGGCTCAACTTGCGCCCCGAAAAATCGAGTTCGGCCCGGACGGCGGTCAGGAAGTCCCGCGGCGTGCCGCAGACGAACCGCGGCCACACGTACTTGGCCGCCCACGACCGGTGGATCTCGGTGACCCACTTGTTCGGCGGGGTGTAGTCGGTGCCGACCGGCAGCAGCAGGTTCCTCGTCGCGCCGACCGGCTTCAGCTTGCGGTACAGCTCGTACACCGCCTGCTCGGCGGCGGCCAGGTCGGGGGAGGAGTCCATCCACCAGCCCGCCGAGTAGTGGTGCGGCATGTAGTGGGTGAGCACCCCGCGCCCGGACGGCGAGATCCACTCGAACTCGCTCGGGAACTGCATCACCGTCGCGTCGTCCTTGGCCTCCCGGAAGTTCCTCTGGATCGGCCCCCACTGGTGGAACGGCCCGCGCGCCCAGGCACTGCCGGTCAGCCCGGCGGCAGCCAGATGGCCCGGGAACTGGGGATCGTGGCCGAAGACGTCCAACTGCCAGGCGGTCCGCGGGTCCCCGCCGAGGATGTCGCGCTGGTAGCCAATGCCGTACAGCAGGTTGCGGACGGTGGTCTCGGCGCCGGTCAGATTGGTGTTCGGCTCGTTGTAGGTGCCGCCCACCAGCTCCACCCGCCCGCTCGCCAGCAGCTCCCGCAGCTGCGCCCGGCGCTCGGGGTGCTGGTCGAAGTACGGCTTGAGGTAGTCGACCTCGGCGAGGACGAACGTGTACACCGGGTCGCGCTGCGCCAGTTCCAGGTGCGCGTCGACCAGTGCGAAGCCGTTGCGCTCCCACAGCGGGCGGGTGGTGGCGTCGCCGGACAGCAGCTCCCAGGGCGAGGTGTACGCGGCCTGGGTGTTCCACCAGACCGGGTCGTAGTGGAAGTGCGAGACCATGAACATCGTCCAGCCGGGCTCGGCGACCTCCAGCTCGCCGGGGGCCTCGCCGTCGCCGGCGGTCACGGTGACCCGGCGGCGCTCGCCGGGGACCGGGTCGTCGACCTCCAGCGGGACCTCGACGGGGCCCGTGCCGGTCGCACTGCCGCGGACGCCCGGGCCGGTCACGTCGATGCGGCACGGCGGGCCGTCCACCGTCATCCGCAGGATCTGGCGCGGCGCGGCCTCGGTGCCCGTGAACAGGTCGGTGGAGGCGACATGGGTGATGCGGACGACCGGCACGGGGTGTCCTTCCTCGGGGCGGACCCTGGTACGAGGTTAGGCCCGGGCGGGCGGAGGGGTGCGGTGGTGCGGGCGCTGCTACGGGCCCCAGGCCTCGAACTCGTAGATGCGGGCGGCCGGATCGGTGGTCCGGGTCGGGCTGGTGATCACCAGCCGGACGTAGCGGGCGCTGAGGGACACCGGGTGGGTGGTGGTGCCGGCGGTGTTGCCGGTGACGGTGACGGCGGTGGTCCACGGGTCGGTGGTGGCGTTACGGACCTGGACGGTGAAGTCGCGGGTGTTCCACGACGGGCTCTCACCGCCCGCCTGGGCGTGCTTGACCACGAAGGAGGTCAGGCTGCGGGCCGAGCCGAGGTCCACCTCCAGCCACTTGCTGCCGGTCAGCGTGCACCACTTGTCGCCGTTGCCGCCGGACACCGAGCCGTTGACGGCCTTCGCCGCGGTCTCGTTGCCGTTGCACTGGCCGGACGCGGTGGTCGGGCGGTTCAGTGCCAGGTTGCTGCTCGCCGCCGCGGACCAGGTGACGGTGGTGCTCGCGGCGGCCGAGCGGCCGTACTCGGTGGAGACCGCCTCGACGTCCAGCACGGTCGACGTCTCGGTGCCTGCCCGGTCGAGCTGCGGGACGAACCAGGCGGTGTTCGGCGTCGCGCCGAGGAAGGTGCGGCTGCCGTCCGGGTTGCGCCGGTACACCTCGTAGTGGTGGACCGCGCCGGTGGCGGAGGGCGTCCAGGCGAGCCGCACGGACTTGCGGGTCGGGCCGACGTCGGTGGAGCCGAGGACGGTGAACCCGCTCGGGGCGGCGGCCGTGTCCACCGTGCCGTCACGGACGGCGAGTTGGCCGACCTTCACGTCGAGGGACGGCGTGCTGCCGGTGGTCCGCAACCCCAGCTGGGCGATGGTGCGTCCGGCGTACGGCGACAGGTCGAGCGTCCGGCGCTCCCAGCCCGCCGTGGTGGTGGAGCCGAGGTCGAGGGTGGTGAAGACGGTCGGCGAGTCCGTGAAGGCGACCGCCGCCCGGAGGTGGGTGGCCCCGGCGGCCGGGGTCTTCAGGACGACGTCGAGGCGGGTGTCCGCGGCCACCGGCAGCCGGGTCTGGTACAGCCGCACCGTGTTGTCGGAGTCGAGGGCGCCGGTGAGGCGAAGCGCGGAGCCGCCCTCGTAGGCGTCGGTGAAGTCGATCGACGGGGTGATCCTGGTGCCGGCGGAGGAGACCAGCCAGCGGTAGGTCGGCGGGACGTCCTGGACGGAGAGGTTGTTCCAGCCGGTGGAGGAGACCCGTACGCCGCCGGAGTTCCAGAAGTCGCCCTGACCGGCGTCGAAGGAGGTGACGAACGGTTTGGCGGTGATCGGCGAGGACTCGGGGACGTAGCCGGCGAGGCCCTTCCAGGACGAGGAGGTCGCGGTGTTCGACGGGTCGCCGTTGGCGCCGTCCCAGTAACGTGCCTCGCGGGCGTAGGAGTCGGCGCGGCCGGTGGCCGAGGTGTGCGTCCACTCCGGGCGGTAGAGGCCCAGCGAGGTGGTGTGCGGCTTGTTCGCGGGGAAGAGCGCGTTCCAGTTCACCGAGGTGTTGTAGCCGTTGGCCTCGGTGTCGATGCCGGAGTACAGCTCGTACTCGCTGCGGCCGAGCGAGCGGGCCAGTGTCCGGGAGGAGTCGAGGCCGGCGGCGGACCAGCCGAAGTTGAGGAACATCGAGTCCGAGGTCTTCTGCCCGGACTCCTGGAGGAACGCGTCGTCGGCGGAGGTGAGGGCGTTCTGCCAGTTCACCGAGCCGGACTCGGTCATCGCGTCGTACCACATGAACTCGACCGGTCCGAGCGAGCGGGCGTAGCGCATCTCGTCGCGCAGCGCGGTGGCGAGCGCCGGATCGCCGCCGTCCGTCTCCTGGTTGACGAACCAGCCGTCGAAGCCGTAGTACTGCGCGGCCTGCACCAGTTTGTCGGCGACGGGGTAGCGGCTGCCGGACTTCCGGGCGAAGTCGCGCACCCACTGGAGCTTTCCGCCGTACGCGGTGGGCGGGAAGAAGACCGTGCCGTACACCTTCACGCCGTTGCGGTGGGCGGCGTCGATCACGGTCGGGTTCGGGGCGAGGATCAGGCCCTCGCCCGCCGAGCCGCCCCAGAACACCAGCGTGTCGACGTACTGCCAGTGGCCGAAGGCGTAGTAGTTCGGGTCGGTGGAGCCCTGCGAGGGGTTGTTCGACGTCGGCCCGAAGGACACCAGCGAGACCACCTTGCCCTCGCCGGGGCGGGCGTTGGCGTTGGCCTTGAGCGCCGGGTCCGACGTGCGGGGGCGGAGCGGGACGGTGGCCCGGTTGAACCGGGCGTCGGGGTCCGTGGCGGGATCCCAGTCGAGGATCGTGTTCGGGTACCAGTAGGAGGCGTACGGCTGGCTTCCGCCGGTGCCGGCCGCGGCCTGCGGGGCGGGGGCGAGAAGAACGGCCGATAACGCGGCGAGGGTGGTGCTCAGCAGCATGGCGAGACGTCGTTTCATCCGGGACTCCGGTCCAGCGGGGGACGGTTGCTGGTGCAGTGGTGGTGCGGATGACGTGGAGCGGCGAGCGTCCCGCAGGCTAAAGAGCTTTAGTTCGCGGTGTCAAGAGGTCGCGCGGGCGGTGGACTCGCGGACGGTCAGCCGGGGCGTCGGGTTCTGGACGTCACGGGCGGCGGACGGATCGGCGATCACGGCCAGCAGTTCCCGGGCGACCTGCTCGCCGAGCGCGAAGGTGTCGCGGGAGAGCGCCGTCAGCGACGGGTGGACGATCCGGGCCAGTGCCGAGTCGTCGAAGGAGACGACCGACAGGTCGTCGGGGACGGCGACGCCCATCTCGGCAGCCACGCGGAGTCCGGCCACGGCCATCACGTCGCTGTCGTAGATGATCGCGGTCGGCCGCTGACGGCGGGCCAGCAGCGCCCGGGTGGCGGCGGCGCCCTCGGCGTCGGAGAAATCGGTCGGCAGCGACACCGCCTCGGTGAGCCCGAGCCGCCGTGCGCAGTCGCGCACCGCCCGGATCCGGCGCCGGGTGTGCTGGAAGGCGGGCAGCCCGGCCAGGTGGGCGATCCGGCGGTGCCCGAGCGCCGCCAGGTAGTCGACGATCGACACCATCGCCTCCCGGTCGTCGGCCCAGACGCTGGGCAACGAGCCGTGCCGGCCCGGCCCGCCCATCACCAGCGCGGGCACCGCCAGCTCCTCCAGCACCGGCACGCGCGGGTCGTGGACCTGCAGGTCGACCACGACGAAGCCGTCCACGCGGTGCTCGGACGCCCAGCGCCGGTACACCTCGATCTCGGCCGCGGTGTCCTCGACGACCAGCAACTGGAGGGCGGTGCCGTCGCCGGACAGCCCGGCCTGCAAGCCGGACAGCAACTGCCCGAAGAAGGGTTCCAGTCCGATGGTCCGCGCCGGGCGGGCCAGCACCAGCCCGACCGCCCGCGCCCGGGCCCCGCCCAGGGCGCGGGCCGCGCTGTGCGGCCGCCAGTTCATGCGCTCGGCGACCTGCAGGATCCGGGTCCTGGTCGCCTCGCTCACCCCCGGCCGGCCGTTCAGCGCGAACGACACCGCGCCGCTGGAGACCCCGGCCTCGCGGGCGATGTCGGCGATCGTCGGTCTGGGCATCGGGCGGGCCCTCCTCGGAGATTTCTGGTGCGCGCTCCCTTGACGGCGAGTGTAGCCAGGGAGATGCTGCCGAAGCGCTAAAGGGCTTTAGTAGAGCTTCAGGGGTTCTGCTCGACGGATCGGGAGACGCCGCATGTTAGGAAGCCACTGGGCACGGCTGGCACTGGCCGCGGTCGCGGCCGCGACACTCGCGGGCTGCGGCCTGAGCGACCCGGACACCGGCCCGGACGGCCCGGCCGTGACCGCCGGCGCCGAGGTCACGGGCAAGGTCTCGATCCAGACCTGGGCCCTCAAACCGAAGTTCACCGACTACATGCAGGGCGTCCTGGACGCCTTCCAGCAGCAGCACCCCGGCGTCCGGGTGGAGTGGCTCGACCAACCCGGCGACGGCTACTCGGACAAGGTGCTCAGCCAGGCCTCCGGCGGCACCCTGCCCGACGTGGTCAACCTCCCGCCCGACTTCGCGCTGCCGCTCGCCGCACGGGGCATGCTGCTCGACGTCGCCGCTGCCGACCCGAAACTGGCCGACGACTACGTCAAGGGCGGCATCGACGCCTACCGCTTCGCCGGCCGGGACGGCGCCTACGGCTACCCCTGGTACCTCAACACCGACGTCAACTACTGGAACTCCGAACTCCTCGCCGAGTACGGGCTGGACGCGAAGAAGCCCCCGGCCACCCTCGACGAACTGATGACCCGGGCCAGGACGGTCAAGGAGAAGTCCGGCGGCTCGACCTACCTGATGAGCCGCAAGCCGGGCCTCGGCGACCTCGCCGACGCCGGCGTGAAGCTCATGGCCGACGACGGCAGGAGCTTCACCTTCAACACCCCCGAGGCCGCCGCCCTGCTCGACAAGTACCGCGACGCCTACAAGGACGGCCTGCTGCCGAAGGACGTGCTCACCGAGACGTACGCCGGCAACGCCAAGCTCTTCAACGCCGGCACCGTCGCCTGGACGACCGGCGGCGGCAACTACATCACCGGCCTCGCCACCGACAACCCCACCCTCGCGCCCAAGGTCGTCCCGTCCCCGGCGATCGGCACCCCGCCGCTGTACGTGCAGGGCCTGTCCGTCGCACGCAGCAGCAAGAACCGGGCCGCCGCCCTGGCACTCGCCCGCTGGGTGACCAACGCGCAGAACCAGGCCGCCTTCGCCCACCTCACCAGCATCTTCCCCTCCACCAAGGCCTCCGCCGACGACCCGTTCTTCAGCAGGAGCGACGGCAGCAACGCCTCCGACGCCAAGGTGATCGCCTTCACCTCGCTGGGGAAGGCCCGGATGCTCCAGCCCGTCCAGGTCAACGACGCGATGAGCACGGTCGTCAACCAGCAGATCGCGCTGGCGATCAGCGGCGAGATCGGCTCCCAGCAAGCCCTGGACACCGCCGTCAGCCGCTGCAACAAGCTGCTCGGCGGCTGAACCGCGCCCCGCGATCGGCGACCGCCCCCACCCGGCCGCCGCCCGAGGGCAACCGCCCGGTCCTGACCGCAGGGACTGCCCGGGTCCGCCCGCCCCTCTCGAGGAAGGCACCCCGATGACCCACCGGCGCTGGTTCACCCCCTGGCTGCTGGCCGGCCCGGCCGTGCTCTGGCTCGCCGTCTTCAACCTGTGGCCGGCCGTCAACACGGTGATCCTCTCGTTCACCGACGCCCGCCCGCTCGGCGGCGGCCGCTTCACCGGCCTCGCCAACTACCAGCGCGCCCTGGAAGACGACCAGTTGGTGGACGCGCTGATCAACAGCATCGTCTACCTGCTGATCTGCCTCCCGCTGCTCACCCTGCTGCCGCTGCTGCTCGCCCTGCTGGTGGAGCGGAGGCTCCCCGGCATCACCTTCTTCCGCACCGCCTTCTACACCCCGGTCATCGCCTCCGCCGTGGTGGTCGCGCTGATCTGGGGATGGGTGCTGGACGACCGCGGCCTGCTCAACGGCCTGCTCGGCCAACTCGGCCTGGCCGCGCGGCCGGTCTCCTTCCTCACCGACCGCTGGCTGCTGCTCTTCAGCGCGATCGGCCTGACGGTGTGGAAGGGGCTCGGCTACTACATGGTGATCTACCTGTCGGCGCTCGGGAACGTCGGCCGCGAACTCCACGAGGCCGCCGCCGTCGACGGAGCGTCGGCCGCCCGGCGCTTCTGGCACGTCACCCTCCCCGGGGTGCGCCCCACCATGCTGCTGGTCTCGGTGCTCATCTCGGTCTCCGCCCTGCGGGTCTTCTCCGAGCTGTACGTGCTCTCCCACGGCACCGGCGGCCCGGGCGGCCGCGACATGTCGGTGGTGATGCTCATCCAGTTGTACAGCCGCGGCTTCACCGGGCACATCGGCTACGCCTCGGCGCTCAGCCTGCTGCTGTTCGCGATCACCGTCGGACCGATGCTGCTGCTCGCCCGGCTCGGCAGGAAGGCGGCCTGACCGATGGCCCGAGGATTCAGCACCCCGTCTCCGGCCGAGAAGGCCGCCCGCTACCTGCTGCTGGCGCTCGTCCTGCTGCTCACCGTCGGCCCGTTCCTGTGGCAGCTGTCCACCTCGCTCAAGGGGCCGGGCGAGGACATCTGGTCCCGCACCCCCGGCTTCCTGCCGCAGGAGCCGACCCTCGCCAACTACGCCGAGGTCGCGGACACCGTCCCGGTCTGGACGTACGCCGCCAACTCCCTGGTGGTGGCGGCGATCGCGGTGATCGGCAACGCGGCCGGCGCGACCCTGGCGGGCTTCGCGCTGGCCCGGCTGCGCTTCCGCGGCGCGCGCCTGGTCCTCGGCCTGTTCCTGGCCACCCTCGTCCTGCCGGGCGAGGTCACCATCGTCTCCCAGTACGTCACGGTGCGCAGCCTCGGCCTGACCGACACCCTGGCCGGGGTGGCCCTGCCCGGCGCGATCGCGATGCTGAACGTGCTGCTGATGCGCACCGCCTTCCGGGCCGTCCCGCCCGACCTGGACGCCGCCGCCCTGGTCGACGGCGCCAACGTGTGGCAGCGGCTGGTCCACGTCGGCCTGCCGAACGTGCGCGGCATGCTCAGCGTGGTCGTCATCTTCACCTTCATCGGCGCCTGGGACGACTTCCTGTGGCCGCTGATCGTCCTCAACGACCCGGGCAAGTACACGCTCACCGTCGGCCTGCAGTACCTGAACGGCACCTTCAGCGCCAACCCCCGGCTGATCGCCGCCGGCACGATGATCGCCTTCCTGCCGATCGTCGTCGTCTTCGCCTCGTTGCAGCGGTTCTTCTTCCGGGGCGTCGAGGAAGGGGCCGTCAAGGGATGACCGCGACTCACGAAGGAACCCGCCGCCGCATGACCGAGACCGTCCGGCCCCCGCGCTTCGGCGTCAACTACACGCCCAGCCGGGGCTGGTTCCACCACTGGCTGGACTTCGAGCCGGACGAGGTGCGCGCCGACCTGGACTCGATCGCCGCACTCGGCCTGGACCACCTGCGGGTCTTCCCGCTGTGGCCGCTCTTCCAGCCCAACCGCACGCTGATCCGCCCCCGGGCCGTCGAGCAGCTGGTCGCCCTCGCCGACGCCGCCGCCGAACGCGGCCTGGACGTGGCCGTCGACGGCCTCCAGGGGCACCTGTCCAGCTTCGACTTCCTGCCCGCCTGGACGACCACCTGGCACCGCCGGAACCTCTTCACCGACCCCGAGGTGATCGACGGCCAGCGCGCCTACCTGCGCACGCTCGCCGCCGCCCTCGCCGACCGGCCCAACTTCATCGGCATGACCGTCGGCAACGAGATCGACCAGTTCTCCGGCCACCCGCACCCCGACCCGGACCGGATCACCCCGGCCCAGGCCGAGGCGTGGCTGCACCGGATGCTCACCGCCTGCGAGGAGGGCGCACCCGGCCGCCTCCACCTGCACGCCGCGTACGACGCCGCCTGGTACCGGGACGGCCACCCGTTCACCCCCGCGCACGCCGCCCGGATCGGCACGGCCACCGCCGTCCACTCCTGGGTGTTCAACGGCACCGCACAGCGGCACGGCCCCGAGGCCGCCGCCACCGGGCAGCACGCCGCCTACCTGATCGAACTGTCCAAGGCCTGGGCGGACGACCCGCACCGCCCGGTCTGGCTCCAGGAGGTCGGCGCGCCCGCCCCGCACATCCCGGCCGGGCGGGCCGCGGCGTTCGCCCGGACGACCGTCGCCAACGCCCTGGACTGCCCGGACCTGTGGGGCATCACCTGGTGGTGCTCGCACGACGTCGACCGCGCCCTCGCCGACTTCCCCGAACTCGAGTACGGCCTCGGCCTGCTGACCAACGCGCGGGAGACCAAGCCGGCGGGCGCGGCGGTCGCCGCCCTGGCGGCGGAGGTCCGCGCAGAGTGGACCCCGCCGCCGGTGCGGACCACCGGACTCGTCCTCGACCTGCCGGACGACGCCCCGGACCGCTCGGTCTGCGCGCCCGGCGGGTCCTACTTCGAGGCGTTCATGCGGATGGCGGCCACCGGCGCCCGGCCGGCCGCCGTCCTCGCCGGACGCGCCACGGACGCGGCCCACCTCGCCGCCCGGGGCATCACCGAACTCGTCACCGTCGACCAGCTCCGTTAGGCCCTCTCGAACCGTCCGCCACCCCTGGGAGCAGCCCGCATGCACGATGACCGCAACCTCGTCGAGTCCCGGCTCAAGCGCGTCCTGGAGGAGCGCATCCGGCCGGCCGTGTACCCCGAGTCGGTCCCGCTGGAGGTGTCGATCTGGACGGCTCCCGACGAGCCGGTGCCCGTCGCGGAGGGCCTGGCCGCGCCGCGCACCCCGATCGCGGCCGGTGCGCAGTGGGGCGCGCCCTGGGGGACGAGCTGGCTGACCGTCTCCGGCACCGTCCCCGACGCCTGGGCGGGCCGGACGGTCGAGGCGCTGATCGACCTCGGGTTCGACGCCAACATGCCGGGCTTCCAGTGCGAGGGCCTGGTCTACCGGCCCGACGGCACCCCGGTGAAGGGCCTCAACCCGCGCAACCAGTGGGTGCGGATCGTCGCGCCCGCGGTGGGCGGGGAGGAGGTGCTGCTGCACGTCGAGGCCGCCTCCAACCCGGTGATCCTCGACTACCACCCCTTCCTGCCCACCGGGCTCGGCGACAAGGAGACCGCCGGGGACCGCCCGCAGTACCGGCTGGAGCGGATCGACCTCGCGGTCTTCGACGAGACGGTGTGGCAACTGGTCGTCGACCTGGAGGTGCTCGGCGAACTGATGGCGGAACTCCCGGTCGAGGGCGCCCGCCGCTGGGAGATCCTCCGCGCGGTCGAACGGGCGCTCGACGTGGTCGACCTGCAGGACGTCAACGGCACCGCGGCCGCCGCCCGGCGCGAGCTGGAGGCGGTGCTCGCCTCGCCCGCCGAGCCGTCCGCGCACCTGATCAGCGCCGTCGGCCACGCCCACATCGACTCCGCCTGGCTGTGGCCGCTGCGCGAGACCGTCCGCAAGGTCGCCCGGACCACCGCCAACATGACCGCGCTGCTGGAGGACGAGCCCGACTTCGTCTTCACCATGTCCCAGGCCCAGCAGTACGCCTGGATCAAGGAGCACCGGCCCGAGGTCTACGCCCGGGTCAAGAAGGCGGTCGCGGAGGGGCGGTTCGTCCCGGCCGGCGGCATGTGGGTGGAGTCCGACACCAACATGCCCGGATCCGAGGCGATGGCCCGTCAGTTCGTCCACGGCAAGCGCTTCTTCCTGGAGGAGTTCGGCATCGAGAACGAGGAGGCCTGGCTGCCCGACACCTTCGGCTTCGCCGGCGGGCTGCCGCAGATCATCAAGGCGGCCGGGTCCACACGGCTGCTGACCCAGAAGATCTCGTGGAGCCAGGTCAACACCTTCCCGCACCACACCTTCCTCTGGGAGGGCATCGACGGCACCCGGATCTTCACCCACTTCCCGCCCGTCGACACCTACAACTGCTCCATGCAGGGCAAGGAGATCGCCCACGCCGCCCGCAACTTCAAGGACAAGGGCCGGGCCCGGTGCTCCCTCGCCCCGACCGGCTGGGGCGACGGCGGCGGCGGAACCACCCGCGAGATGGTCGCCAAGGCGGCACGCCTGCGGAACCTGGAGGGATCGGCCCGGGTGCGGTGGGAGCGGCCCGCCGAGTTCTTCGCGAAGGCGGAGCGCGAATACCCCGACCCGCCCGTGTGGACGGGCGAGCTCTACCTCGAACTGCACCGCGCCACGCTCACCAGCCAGGCCAGGACCAAGCAGGGCAACCGGGCGAGCGAGAACCTGCTGCGCGAGGCCGAACTGTGGTGCGCCACCGCGGCGGTACGGGCCCGGCTCCCGTACCCGTACGAGGAACTGGACCGGATCTGGAAGACCGTGCTGCTGCACCAGTTCCACGACATCCTGCCCGGCTCCTCGATCGCCTGGGTGCACCGGGAGGCCGAACGGACGTACGCCGCAGTGGCGGAGGAACTGGCCGCGATCACCGCCCGGGCGCAGCGGGCGCTGGCCGGCGAGGGGGACGGCACCGTCGTCTTCAACGCCGCCCCGCACGAACGCGGGGGAGTGCCGGCCGGCGGCGCCCGGCCCGCCCCCCCCGCCGCCGGCGGCTGTACGGTCGAAGCCCGGCCGGACGGCGGCCACCTGCTGGACAACGGTCTGCTGCAGGTCGCCGTCGACGCGCGCGGGCTGGTGGTGTCGGTGCTGGACTCCGCCTCCGGCCGGGAGGCCCTCGCCCCCGGTGCGGCCGCCAACCTGCTGCAGATCCACCCGGACTTCCCCACCATGTGGGACGCCTGGGACGTCGACTCCTTCTACCGCAACACCGTCACCGACCTGACCGCCCTGGACTCGCTGGAGGTCTCCGCCTCCGGGCCCGAGGCCGTCGCCGTCCGGGCGACCCGTACCTTCGGGTCCTCCCGGGCCGTCCAGACCGTCACCCTCACCGCCGGGTCCGGGCGGCTCGACCTCGACACCGAGGTCGACTGGCACGAGACCGAGAAGTTCCTCAAGGCCGCCTTCCCGCTCGACGTGCGCACCGACCGGTACGCCGCCGAGACCCAGTTCGGCCACCTGTACCGGCCGACCCACACCAACACCAGCTGGGAGACGGCCAAGTTCGAGGCCTGCAACCACCGTTTCGTCCACCTGGAGGAGCCCGGCTGGGGCGTCGCCCTGGTCACCGCCTCCACCTACGGCCACGACGTGACCCGCACGGTACGCCCGGAGGACGGCGGTACCACGACCACCGTCCGGGTCTCCCTGCTGCGCGCCCCGCGCTTCCCCGACCCGCACACCGACCAGGGGCTGCACCGCTTCCGGCACGCGCTCGTCCCCGGTGCGGACGTCGGCGCGGCGGTCCGTGAGGGTTACCGGATCGGCCTGCCGGAACGGCGGGTTCCCGGGGCCGCGGAGGTCGCTCCGCTGATCACGCTCGACGACGACGCCGTGGTCGTCAGTGCCGTGAAGCTCGCCGACGACCGCAGCGGCGACGTCGTCGTCCGGCTGTACGAGTCCTGCGGCGGCCGGGCCCGCGTCCGCGTCGCGCCGGGCTTCGAGTACGCCCGGGTGGACCGCTGCGACCTCCTGGAACGCCCGACGGGCGAGGGCGCGACAGAACTACGGCTCCGACCCTTCGAGTTGGTCACCCTGCGGTTCGCGGTCGAGGGCAGCGGGGGTGAACCGGGCTGACGGGGCCCGGCGTTCCGCCGGCCGCGGCCGGGACATCCGCGCGATCGGATCACGGGATCGACGGTTTGCAGGATGCCCGGGCCGACGGCGGAACCGATCCGACGCAGCGTCGACCATGGGGGAAACAGCCATGATCCTTCGAAAGATCGCCTCGGGCGCAACCGCCCTCGGCCTGGCCGCCGCCGGCCTCGCCCTGAGCGCGCCGGACGCCTCCGCGGGCGCCTACGGCTGCGCCGGCGGCGAAATCGACACCTCCCCGGTGAAGGCCGGCTCGACCACGTTCGGCACCATCCACCCGTACTACGACCCGTCGACCGGCGACAACTGCGCCGTCAACGTCGCCACTTCCGCCGGCGGGTACGGCGTCGACAAGTACACGGCGATGACGACCATCCGGTGCAAGCAGACCCCGCCCACCGGCACCTGCAGCATCGACGACGTCAGGGTCGGCGCCAAGGAATACAAGTACTACGCCGGGGCCGGTGAAGCTGCAGGCCGCCGACCACTGCATCAACGTCGTGGGCCGTGTCGACTACAACGGCAGCTACGCCAGCGGCGGCAGCGTCGGGGGCGTCCACTGCGGCTGACCGCTGACCGACCCGCTCCGCCGCTCGCTCAGACATACCGGCCGAGGCGGTGTTTCCCGATTCAGAACCCGAGGGAAGTCGGTCTGCTCGGGTCCGGGCCGGGAACGTCAGCGGCGGAGCGATCGGCGGGCCAGGTCCAGCGTGACGTCGATCTCGTTGTCCCAGGAGCAGACCTCCAGCCACGACAGGCGGCCGGACGTGGCGAAGAGGAGGACTTCTCCGGGGCAGCTGCCGTCCTCGGTGTGGATGAGCGCCTCGGCGGCCACTCCCGTGCCGGGCTCGGTGGGCGCCGGCCGGACCGCGGCCTCGTCGAGGTCGAAGTAGGCGGTGCCGCAGCCGCATGTGCAGCGGCCGGAGACGCTCAGGTGCGGGATCTGCCGGCGGAGTGCGACGTGGACCGGATCGTCGGCGCCGAGAAGGAGGTCGAGGACCTCGGCCACATCGGCGGGAAGGGCGTCGGGCATGTCCTGCACCGTATCCGACCTGCGGCATCGTGCTGAAGTGATATTCCGGCAGGCCATGTTCCTGCCCTCCGAGGGGGGCAAGCGCGTGGATCTCACTGAGGTCCCGCAGTACACCGCCGAGACCGCGAAGGCCGTCGGCCCCGTCGACGCCTCGCTGGGCATGTTCCTGTACGCCTTCGCGCGCGTCCCGGTGATCACCATCGCCAAGGTGCGCGGCAGGGCCCGCGGCGGCGGCGACGGACTCGCCCTGGCCTGTGACATGATCTTCGCCTCGCGCGAGAACGCGGTCTTCGGCCAGTTCGAGACCGGCACGGGCGCCCTGCCCGGCGCCGGCGGCCTCCAGCACCTGACCAGGAGGCTCGGGCGGGCACGGGCCATCGAAGCCGTCGTCGGCGCCGAGGACTTCGCCGCCGACCTCGCCGAACGCTACGGCTGGATCAACCGCGCCCTGCCCGACGCCGAACTGGACGAATTCGTCGAGCGCCTGGCCGAGCGCATCGCCGGCTTCCCGCCCGAGGGAGTCAAGGCCGCCAAGCGGGCCGTCAACGACCTCACGCTCCCGGACCGGGCGAACGTGCGCTCCGACGCCGCAACGTTCCAGGACCTGATCGCCCGGCCCGAAACCCGCGAGCGCCTCGACCACCTGGCACGCCGCGCCTCCAGACACCCGGCGAGCTCGAACGCGGCCTCGGCACGGCCGTGGCCGACTTCCACCGCTGAGCCGGCACTGCCGATGGGCCGCAGCGTTCCAGCCCCGCGCGGCTGGGAGCACCTTGTGCCTTCGGTCGAAGACCCGACCGGCTCTCTAGGGAACCAGAATGATCTTCCCGGTGGACCGTCCGGTCTCGCCGAAGCGGTGTGCTTCGGCTGCCTGCTCAAGCGGGAAGACCTTGTCGACATGCACAGTGAGACCGCCCGACGGTGCCAGGGCCGCCAGAGTCTCCAGGTCTGCCCGGTCGGGCTCCACCAGCATGAAGCCGGCGCGAAGACCCGTCTTCGACAGCTGTTGAACCGCTTCTGCGTCGGCACCGTTCAGGGCGACGACCCAGCCGCCGGGCGTGAGCGTTCCCGCCAGGTTCTCCAGCTGGCCTGCGACGGTGGCCAGGAGGACATCCGCACCGTCGACACGGGAACCGACGTCCACACTTCGGTAGTCGATCACCTCGTCAGCGCCCAGGCCCCGGACGAAGTCGTGCTTCGCCGTGCTTGCCGTCGCGATGACGTACGCCCCCCGACTCTTCGCGATCTGGACCGCCAGATGGCCGACACCGCCGGCTCCGGCCGGAATCAGCACACGCCGGCCCGCCTCCAGCCCTGCCGTACTCACCAGGGCCTGCCACGCAGTGAGACCCGCCAAGGACAGACCCGCCGCCTGCACATGACTCAGCCCGGAAGGCTTGAGGGCGAACTGGCGCGACGGCCCCGTCACGAACTCCGCGTAGGCCCCCGCCTCGAACGGGAACCCGGGCATACCGAACACCTCGTCCCCGACCTCGAACCTGGTCACCCCCGCGCCGATCGCTCTCACGACCCCGGACACATCCCAACCGACCGAGAAAGGGAAGTGCCCCAGACCCCCGCCGCGCACTTTCCAGTCGACGGGGTTCACCCCTGCCGCCTGACCTCGACGAGGACCTCCGTCGACCCGGGCTCAGGAACATCGACCTCGACGACCTCAAGGACCTCAGGACCACCCAAACGACGTTGAATCACTTTGCGCACGTCGGATCAATAGCAGATCCCTCGACACGAACAGCAGCACCGGATGGTCAACACCGCTCGGGCCGCCACGACCTCGAACATGGGGTGGGGACGTCAGGCTCTCGCATCGCGCGTCCGTGACCGGAAGAAGAACCATGACCCTCGCCGCCCACCTCGTCACCACCGTCACCGCGCCACTGGATCCGGCGTCGGCAGAGGCTCCGCTGCGGTCGGCGCTGACGGCAGCCTCGTGTGGGCCCACGTTCGCGGTCCGTCGGGCAGCGACACGGACCCGGAGGACGACCAGGAGGTGTGGGCGGTCCTGGACGCCGTGGACGGCAGGGTCCTGGGACGTGTGAACACCATGACCGTGGCCTCCGGCTCCGAGCACGCTCCGCACCCGGATCCGGCACGGAAGGGGCTGAGCATCGGTGAGGGCGAGGAAGGCTCGCCCGTGCTGTCGGCGCGTGGGGACGGGCAGCAGCTGACCGCCGAACCCATCGGCATCGAGCAGGTCCTCCTTGCGGTGAGCCCGTCCGGCCGACGCCTCCTGACCGTGGACGTCGGGCAGTGGCCGCCCTCCCTCCGCCGGGCGGAGAACGGCTCGGTCGTACGGGAGTCGGACGCCCGGGACGCCGTGCCGACGCACCCGGGAGTACGGGCGGGGACAGGGTGTACTGGGACTTCGACGCGGCCTTCGTCGACGAGGACACCCCGGTTGCCGGTACCTCGGAGTGCGACGCCCGGTACGGCACGGCGCGCCACCGGCTGGTCGACGTACCGGAGATGACCGTGCGCGGCGAGATCTCCTATCCGGTTCCCGTCTCGGGGCCTGCCCGCGCAGCGGGGGACGGCACCTGGTACACGGTCTCCGAGGACGGAACCTCCGTGCATCTGTGGGAGCCGGCCGAAGAGATCCGACCTGCCGGCCCCATCGGACCGGCATCACGGGTCCACGTCCGCTAGCATGCTGCCCGGCTGGACACGCACTGCCGATCGTCGCTGCCCGATCCCCGCCCACGCCGGGACGCCGGGCGCCGCCGACCAAGGAGTCACGGGGGCTTCCCCCGACGCCCGTGGATCTCTGTCGTGCCCTTGGACCGGGCGGGCGGCGCGTGGGCGGACCCGCCAGGATCGAGTGCACCGTGTCGCCCAAGAAGAACCGCTCCTATGCCGCCCGTCGGGCCCGTGAGGCGCAGCAGACCGGTTCCACCACCCGCTACACCGCACTGCTGCGGTCCGCGGTCCCTGCAGCCGCTGACGGTCCGTCCGCCGACGAGCCGCTGGTCGCGGGGCTGACCGTGCTGGTGATCGGAAACGCCACGGCCGTGGGACCGCAGGAATCGGAGCGCCGGGCATGGGCCGTGGCGGCCGCCGAGGCCCTGACCTCGCTGACGCGGATGAGCAGTGGCGAGGCGTACCCCGCGGCTGCCGAGGTCGACCTCCTGCCCGCGGCCGGAGAGCCGGACGAGCCGCCGTACGCGGTGGCCACCGTCGTGGCCCACCGCCCGTGGGAGCGCGCGGGGGAGTGGGAGGCGGTGCTGGACGACGTTCGCGCCGCCCTCGATCCGGCCGCGGGCCCGGCACTGCCCGGCCGGTTCGCCGCCGCGCTGCCGATCGGCACGTTCGCCGCCGACGCCCGGCGCGGACGGCGCCCCGGGCAGGCCGATCGGGTGGAGTTCACCGCCCGGCCCGCCGCGGCCGACGAGCAGTTGACGGCCGCGCTCGACGCCGCGCCGCCGACGTGGCCGACGCCGCACTGGCCGGAATCCCTGGACCGGCAGGCCCCGTTCCGGCCCGATGCCGGCCGCTACCGCGCCGCCGGAGAGGCAGCGGCGTGGGACGGGCTGCTGTGCCTGGAGTGCGGATGCCCGATCGCGTGGGCGTGCCCCCACTGCCCCGGCTGCTCCTGCTACCACGAGACCTGCCCCGACCCCGACCTGCGGCACCGCCGGCAGTACCTCGCCCGGGCGGGGGTGTTCCTGCTGACCGCTCCGGTACCTGCCGGCACCGACGAGCGCGAACTCGCCCAGCAGGTCGCCGACAGCGTCCGCGCCGCTACCCGCGGAGCCGCCGGCGGGACGTACCCCGGTCGGGCCGAGGTGCTGCGCCTCGACGAGCCGTGGCTGCCGCTGTCCGGCCACGGTGGCACGGTGGTCGAGGCCAGGCTGCTGGTGTGCTGCGAGGCGGCGCGCGACCGGTGTCCCGATGGGGAGCGGGACCGGGAGTCGGCCGAGGCCGACCTGGCGGCTGCGATCGAGCGCGGCCTCGCCGCCCTCCGTCCGTTCCCGGCGGGCCGGGCGGGCCCGTCCGCACACCGGGTGGAGCCGGGCGAGGCGCAGGCGCTCCTGGCCCGACACGTGTGGTCGGTCACCGCCCGGGACACGGCCCCGCTCGTGCTGCGGGCGGACTGCCAGGAGTCCCCGGAGTAGCGCACGTCAGCCGCGCGCCCGGCCCGTGGTGCCGGAGCTGTCACAGGCGGCGGGCGGTGGCGGCACCGTGCACCGGACCGGCCCCGTCCTGGCAGCGTTGCTCCGGCACCGCCGGGCCGGGGCCGGGTCTGGTGCCGGGGTCCGGTGCCGGGTCCATGACCCGCCGCCGCATCGGCTGCTGCGGCTCGCTGCACGGCCGCGGCCCGGAGCCGTTGCAGCGATCGGTGAGGGCCTTCCCGCGGCCGGGCCGAGTGCACCGAGCGTGACTGCTCGCCCGGGCGCGTCCGAGCGGGGCGTCCCGCGGGCCGCCGGGCGGCGAGGCGCCGACGGCCGCTGCGGCGTCCGACGCCCGCGTGTGCCGAACTGTTGCGGGCGGAACGGCGCGGAGAGACGCTCGGAGCGGGTCTGCTCACGGCAAGGAGCGCTCATGTCCACGATTCATCTGCATCAGACGATCGCCGCCACGCCCGAGGAGTACGTCGCCGGACTCACCGACTTCGGGCCCGGGCGCTCGGAACTCTTCGGCAACAGTGACGACAAGTACCTCGACGTGCACGCCCGGGGGCCCCAGGAGGCCGATGTCACCGAGGGCTCGGCGGGGATCTGGGAGCGGTTGCACTACGACTGGTCCGACCCCCGCCGCGTCGTCATGACCACCACCGACTCCAACGTGTGGGGCGGCAAGTCGGGCCACACGTACACGTTCACGCCGAAGGCCGACGGCACGACGGAGGTGGACGCCGTCGTGGTCCGCGAGGGCAAGAACTTCAAGGGACGCGTGCTCGGCGTGGTCGTCGGCACCGTCGGCAAGCGCCACCTCTCGAAGGCCTTCGCCAACACCGGCAAGGCCATCGAGGCGTGGCACCACGCCGACGGAGGCACGTGACCGCGACCGGACCTTCCCAGGACCGGCCGCACAGCCCTGCGAGATCCCGTCGGGGCCTGTGCGGCCGGTCCTGCGCTCGCCGGCTGCGCCCCCGGCCCACCGCCGTCGGCCACAACCGCGCCGGCAGTGCGTCCGCGGCCCGTGCGCCACAGGACGGCGCACACGGTTCGGCAGCTGCGGCGGGGCGGCGTGAAACCGCGGTGCTCCCGGCCGACAACGGATGATCAGTCATCTGACACACTGAGCGCGCCATTTGACGGTCTGTCGGTGACAGGTCGGGGACGAGGGGATCGGCATGTGGGGTCGGGGACCGTGCTCGGTGGGCGCTACACGCTCACCGACCGGGTCGGGGTCGGCGGGATGGGCGAGGTCTGGCGCGCCGACGACGGAGTGCTGAAGCGGCAGGTCGCCGCCAAGATCATGCAGCCGGGGCTGCTGGCGGACCGCAGCTTCACCGAGCGGTTCAGGCGCGAGGCGCGAATCCTCGCCACTCTCCGGCACCCGGGCATCGTCCACGTGCACGACTACGCCGAGCCGGCCGACGGCTCGGACGAGCAGATCGCCTACATCGTCATGGAGTTCATCGACGGGAGGCCGCTGAACTCCGTCCTGGCCGACGAAGGCCCCATGGTGCCCGCTCGGGCGCTCGGCATCCTGGCCGACGCGCTGGACGCGCTGCACGCCGCGCACCAGCAGGACATCGTGCACCGCGACCTGAAGCCGTCCAATCTGATGGTGCGCAGCGACGGCGGCGTGACGGTGATCGACTTCGGCATCGCCCATGCGATGGCCGGGACGAAGATCACCACCACCAACTCGGTGCTCGGCACCGCCCTCTACATCGCTCCCGAGCAGGCCGACGGCAAGCCCACCACCCCCCTCTGCGACCTGTACTCGATCGGGGTGGTCTGCTTCGAACTGCTCACCGGCCGAGTGCCGTTCACCGGAGAGACGGTGCTGGAGATCATGCTCAAGCACATCCAGCAGCCTCCGCCCCGACTGTCCGAGGAGTTCCCGCAGGCCGTGCGCGACTTCGTCGCCACCGCTCTCGCCAAGGATCCGGCGCAGCGCTTCCCCGACGCCGGCGCGATGGCGGGCGCCGCCCGCGCGGCGGCGGCCCGGCCGGGTGCCGGGCAGGCGGTCCGCGAACCCACCGTGTTCGCCACCGTGCCCGAGCCCCTCCCGCGGGATGCGCCGCAGGCCGGCGCTCCCCGCCCCGCCGCCGCCGAGCCCCCGCAGCGGCGGCGCAGCCGACTGATCGTCCCGATCGTCATCCCGGTGGTGATCTCGGCCGGGGTCGGCAGTGTGGTTCTGATCGAGCAGGCCCCGTGGCAGTCCCGCACACAGGGGGCCGGGCCGCAGCCCACGGCGGCGGCGCCGTTCAGCCCGGGCGCCGCGTCGGCGGGGGCAGGCGGCCCGGGCGGTACCGGCGCGGCGTCGCCGTCGGGCAGCGCCACCGGCACGCAGACCGCGCCGGGCCGGCAGCCGGGCAATCCGGCGCCGGACCAGGGCGGCGTCGGCGCGGACGGTGCCGCGGGTGGTGGTGCCGCGGGCGGTGCCGGCGCGGGCACCGGTACGGGCGGGGGTGCCACCAGCACCGGGGGAGCCGTCCCGCCGCCGGCCAGGACCCCGGCCACCACGGCACCCGCGGCCACCCCGGCGCAGACCGGGCCGCCCCAGGGCTGCGGCGGCACCGGCTGGGGCCACATCACCGGGGTCGGCAGCGGCCAGCGGCTGGGGCTCGCCGCCCCGGGCCTGGCCGGCGGGACGAGCGCGGTGGTGGGCCGCAACACGTCCTACGGCTGGATCCGTTCGGCCCCCGACCCCGGCGGCTGGTACAGCCTCTACCCCTGCAACATGAGCAAGCCGGGACTCGTCCAGAGCGGCAGCAACGTCGAACTCTCCTCGGGCTTCAGCGTCACGTACCGCTGGACGGTGAGCAGTGCCCCCACCCAGGGCGCCGTCTACCTCAAGGACTACAGCAGCTCCACCTGCCTGACCGACAACGGCGCGGGCAGCGCCGCCACCATGCAGACCTGCACGCCGGGCAACCGGGCGCAGCAGTGGTTCATCCCTCCGTCGGGCTGAGCAACGTGCCGTTCGCCGGGCCGGGGCGTCGCTGCCCGGGTGGCGGCCGGTGCTGCTGCCCCAGGCGCCCGCCGGGGGTGCCGGTGGTGGTCAGCGGGGGCCACGGAACCGGTGCCCGGCTTCGGACCCCTGGCTTGCGGGTGCCGCCGGGGGGCGGTTCTCATGGGTGGGGGGACGTCTTCTCGTCCGGCGCGGGGTGGACGTGAGCGAGGTGCTCCACGACGTCACGGGCGTCTTCCACCGCGCCGGGACGCGGGGACGTGCTGACGGACCGGTACCCGAGCACGCGGACTACGGTTCCTTCGCGTCGTTCGGCGACCCGGACGGCAACGGCTGGTTGCTCCAGGAGATCAGGACACGCCTGCCGGGCCGCTGACGAGGACCGGCCGACGTCCGTGACCTGCGACGGCGCGCGGACCCGAGCGGCCGCCCGTTTGCGGGAGGTCGAGGAGGAGTGCGGACGTGACAACCCCGATGCGCGAGCCCGAACTGCTCGGCCGGACCGTCGTCGTCATCGGCGGCAGCGCCGGCATCGGGCTGGAGACGGCCAGGCGCGCCCGGACCGAGGGCGCCGAGATCGTCCTCGTCGGCCGCGATCCCGGCCGGCTGGAGCGCGCCGCCGGAGAGCTCGGCGCGCAGCGCACCGCGGCGTTCGACGCCACCGATCCCGCGGCCCTGGCGGCGTTCTTCCAGGACCTGCCGGCCCCGATCGACCATGTGATGGTGACAGCCGGCGGCCCGAGCTACGGGCCCCTGCTCGACATGAGCGCCGCCGAGGTGCGGGACGCGATCAGTGATCACGCGGTGCTGCAGCTCGAGGTCGCGCGCAACGCCGTGGGCCGGACGAGACCCGGGGGCAGCCTGGTGTTCATGGGTGGTACCGGAGCACGGCGGGTCGGCCGGGGCCTCGGGGTCGCCTCCGCCGCCACCAACGCGCTGCCCCCGTTCACCGCGGCCCTCGCACTCGAACTCGCACCGGTGCGCGTCAACCTCATCGCCGCAGGCTTCGTCGACACTCCGCTCTCGGCCTCGCTGCTGGGCGACCGGATCGAGGAACGGCGCGCCGAGCTGCGCGCGACGCTGCCGATCGGCCGCGTCGTCGGACCCGCGGACGTCGCGGCGCTGGCCGTCCACCTCATGGTCAATACGGCGCTGACCGGCGGGACCTACGACATCGACGGCGGGCAGCAGTTCGTCTCGTGACGAACACGCCGACAGCAACGGAGGCGACATGACTGCGGAACAGTTCCACGTCGCCGAAGTCTCTCCCTCCTACTGGCGGGTGACCTTCGACAACGGCCCGGTCAACCTGATGGACCCGGACACGCTCGACCAGCTCGGCGCGCTCGTCGGGCGCATCGAGACCGACCCGCACCTCACCGTGGTCGTGTTCCGCAGCGAAACGCCCGGCTACTTCATGGCCCACTGGGACTTCAGGGCCGACAACGCCCGGGTCGCGGGCATGCCTCCCGGACCGACCGGCCTGCACCCGTACCTGGACAACTTCGTACGGCTCAGCAGGCTCCCGGCGGCGACGATCTCGGAGATCCGCGGCCGTACCCGCGGCGCCGGCAGCGAGTTCGTGCTCGCCACCGACATCCGCTTCGCCTCCGAGACGGCGGTCCTCGGCCAGTTCGAGGTCGGTGTCGGTGCCGTCCCCGGTGGTGGGCCCATGGCACGGCTCGGACGGCTGGTCGGCCGGGGCCGCGCCCTGGAGATCCTGCTCGGCGGCGACGACATACCCGCCGACCTGGCCGCCCAGTACGGCTACGTCAACCGCCTCGTCCCGGATGCCGAGATCGAGGAGTTCACCGACGCGTTCGCGCGCCGCATTGCGGCCTTCGACAAGGTGGCCGTCACCGGGACCAAGGAACTGGTCGACGTGGCCACCCTGCCCGAGGACAGCGAATTCGCTCCCGGTCTCAGGGCGTACTTCGCCACCGCCGGGCGCCCGGAACACCGGCCGTTCGTCCGGCGTCTGCTGGAGAACGGCCTGCAGCAGCCCGACGGCATCGAGAAGGACCTCGGCGCCGCCATCGGACGGCTGCGACAGCAGCCGTGAACGTGGCCACGCGGGGTGTCCCCCGTGCGGGGCCGCCGGAGTTCCGGTCTGATGGATCTGCCGGGTCAGGACACCCGGGCACACCCCGGCAGGGAGGCACCAGCTGTGACCACGCCGACAGGAGACAGCGCCGCGGACACCGACTCGGGCCTGGCCGGACGGACCGTCGTGGTCACCGGAGCCGGGCGCGGCATCGGACTCGCGATCACCGAGGCCTTCCTCGCCGCGGGCAGCCACGTCGTCGCGGGATCGCGCCACCGCACCGACGCCCTCGACACGCACCTGGCGCGGGGTGCGGACCTCACCGTCGTGGAGGTCGACCTGGCGACGCCGGACGGACCGGCCGCGCTGGTCGCCGAGGCCGCCGCGCTCCACGGCGGCGTCGACGTGCTGGTGAACAACGTCGGGGCGGTGCGCCCGCGGGTGGACGGCTTCCTGAGCGTGACGGACGAGGACTGGGACTGGGCCCTGACCGTCAACCTGATGGCCGCCGTCCGCGCCACCCGGGCCGCGCTGCCGCACCTGCTCGCCTCCGGCGCGGGCCGGATCGTCACCGTCTCCTCGGTCAACGCCCGGCTGCCGGACCCGCTGGTCATCGACTACGGCGCCGCCAAGGCCGCGCTGACCAACTTCTGCAAGGCCCTGTCCAAGGAGGTCGGGCCACGCGGTGTCCGGGTGAACACGGTCGGTCCCGGCCCGGTCGAGACGGCGCTGTGGCAGGGCACCGACGGCGTGGCCGCCACGGTCGGGCCGGCGCGCGGCGTCGACCCCGGCGACGTGGCCCGTGCCGCCGCGGCCCAGTCGCCCACCGGCCGCTTCACCCGTCCGTCGGAGGTCGCGGACCTGGTGGTGTTCCTCGCCGGTCCCGGAGCGGCGAACATCACGGGCGCCGACTTCGTCGTCGACGGCGGCCTCGTCGACTCCCTCTGAGCTCCGACTTCCGAGCTCTGAGCCCCTCCGGCTGCGGCCCGGTGTGACGGGGCTCACGCATCGTCGCGCGCGCTCGGGTGCTTCGGCTACCGTCCACCCACACACCACCGGGCTGCGGCGGTGCCCGACCCCCGGCGTGTCCTGGGAACGGTGGGCCGATCGCGGCGGATCGGGAGATGCAGCGATGACCGACCACACGCGTGGCATCAGGAACAAGCCCGGCGGCTCCCGCCAGACCGGTCGGCGCACGTACGTTCTCGACACCAGCGTGCTCCTGGCGGACCCGCTCGCCATGAGCCGCTTCGACTGCTCCCCGCCTGTGCGGGGATAGCCCCTGTTACGGTCCGTCAGCACACCATGGTCTCCATCCGGCGGGTAGTCGGGAAGTCGGCAAAAGGTCAGCATCGATCCGCTCAGACCCTGCCGCACCGACCCGAACATGAGAATCCGTGCCGCGGAGGCTGCGCGTCTGCCAGATGGCGATCGCGGCGCCGTGGAGCTTCCGCCGTTCGGCGCAGCGAGGCCTTCCAGCCTTGCCTGACTGCTCGCATGGCCTGCGCAATCGATAGATGTTTCCGCAGGTCAGCGTATTCGTCCGCGCGGTTCAACGGGGTCGCCGGCAGTTGTGGGGCATGCAGGCGGGCGCCGTCGCAGCCGTGCAGTTCGCCGAAGCGGGTGCCGGTCTCCCAGTTGTTCCCTGCCTGTACGGTCTCCTCACCGGATCGGCCGATGAGGTTCTCCCACAACTCCCGCAGCGCCGCGCACTCCGACGCCGCCGTTCAGGCCCTGGTCGACACCGGCATCCGCGGCGTCCACGCCGCGACGGCACCGCACTTCGGCGTCTGGGACCGGCAGTGGCCGGCCGATCTCGCCAGGCTGTGCGACCGCTTCGGCAGCGGTCTGATCACCTTCCGCCTCGCCGCCCTGGCCACCGACGAGATCGCCGGTCCCGGCCTCGCCTACGGGCCCGAACTCGCCGCTGCCGCAAGGACACTGGGCATCGGTGTGAGCGTCGACGCGGTGTTCGGCGCCCCCTCCTCGCGGGCGGTCCTCGACTGGGGGCGGGCGGGCCTGCTCGACGAACAGGTGCCGCTGATCCACGCCACCGGCCTCGGCCCGGACGCCTGGCGGGCGATCGCAGCGACCGGTGTCACGGTCTCGCTCGCGCCCACCTCCGAACCGCAGATCGGCCTGGAGAGCGCCGTGCCCGCCGTCGGCGAGGCCCTTGCCGTCGGGATACGGCCCGGACTGAGCATCGACGTCGAAGTCGCCCTGGCCGGCGACATGTTCACCCAGATGAGGACCCTGCTCGCGATCCAGCGGATGCGGGCCGTGAACGCCGCCCACGCATCGGGCGGAACCGCACCGGCACCGGGCCGGATCGGCACCGCCGACGTGCTGGACTTCGCCACCCTGCGAGGTGCGCGCACCTGCGGCCTCGACGGGGTCACCGGCTCCCTCACGCCCGGGAAACAGGCCGACCTGCTGCTGCTCACCGCCGACGAGATCAAGAACCTGCCGTTGAACGACCCCGTCGGGGCGGTGGTCCTCGGCTGGAACACCCGCACATCGACACCGTGCTCGTCGCCGGGCGGGTCCGCAAGTGGGCCGGCCGCGTCCTGGACGTCGACCTGCCCGCGCTGCGCGCCGAGGCGGCGGCCTCGCGCGACCCGCATCCTGCGCGCGGCCACCGGCTAACGCCGGACGACGTCCGCCGGCGGGTCCCGCACGCGACCGGGCGCCCTCAGGGCAGTCGGCCGGACGCGTGCAGCTGGTCGAACACCATCCGGTCCACGGCCGAGACCCGTGCACGGTCGCCGTACCCGAACCAGTCCAACTCCGCGATCTCGCTGGAGGCGACCAGCGCACCGGTGTGCTCGGCGGTGTAGCAGATCATCCGGAACCCGGTGCTGCCGTCGGAATCCCTCCGCGTCTCGAAGGTGCCGACGTGCACCATGGTGGCGGTGTCGATCCGGGCCCGGAGCTCCTCGTCGACCTCCCGCGCCAAGGTTTCGGCATCGGACTCACCCGGCTCCCGCTTCCCGCCGGGGAAGTAGAAGACGTCCACACCGCGGACGCGCGTCACCAGCACCCGGCCGCCACGCACCAGAACCCAGGCCACCTTCTCCGGAACGACCTCGACCGTCTCCACGCCCGGACCCTACCCATCCGCGGCGACGCGACAACCGGGCCGATGCGCCCGTCGCACCCTTCGCGTCCGCAACGGCTGCTGACGTCATGACGGTTGTCATGCCGTCAGCAGGGCAGGGGGCACTGCCGAGCGGGCGTCGCGGCCCCGTACGGTGGTGCCCATGACGAAGAACGAAGGGCGCGATGCCCGGCGGACGGACTTCCGGGTCAGCATCATCGGCGGCCACCGCCTGGGCGGTGCCGTGATCCAGGAGCGGACGTTGACCGCGTCCCTGGTCGGCGGCGCCGACATCGACCTGACCGATGTGGACATCCCGGACGGTGCGGAGATCCGGATCACCAAGCTGAGCCTGGTCGGGGGCGTGCGGCTGCGGGTCCGCCCCGACGTGCGGGTGAAGGTCGGCGGCCTCCGCCTCGGCGGCGTGAGCGACGACGGCCCGAGCGAGCCCGGTGGTCCGACCGTCCGGGTCGACGCCTGGGGGCTGGTCGGCGGCGTGCGCGTCGAGCGCGACTGAGACGGCCGGACGAGGCCCCGGTGCCGGTGGGCGTGTCCCCGCCGGGCGCCCGGTATCCAGGGGCGGTCCGGCCCGGGGCGCGACCACGGCGGCGGACCGGTCAGGATCGGAGAAGCCCCGGCGGCCGCCCGCCCCCTAGCGTGGTGGTCATGGCAACCACCACTTCCCCCGCAACCGACACGGCCCTTGCGACCGTCACCGTCGAGGTGACCGACCTGGAGGCCGCCCACCGCTTCTACAGCGCCTTCGGCGTGGACACCCTTGTCCGCCTCCGGGCGTCCGAGGCGCCCTCGACCGGATTCCGCGGCTTCACCCTGGCGCTCACCGTCTCCGGGCCCGCCACCGTCGACGGCTTCGTCAGCGCCGCCGTGGACGCCGGTGCCACGGTGCTGAAGCCCGCCACGAAGTCCCTGTGGGGCTACGGCGGCGTCGTCCAGGCCCCGGACGGGACGATCTGGAAGATCGCGACCTCGGCGAAGAAGGACACCGGCCCCGCCACCCGCGAGATCGACGAGTTCGTCCTGCTGATCGGCGTCGAGGACGTGAAGGCCACCAAGCAGTTCTACGTCGGCCGGGGCCTCACCGTGGCCAAGAGCTTCGGCGGCAAGTACGTCGAGTTCGCCCCCGGCGAGTCCAGCCCCGTGAAGCTGGCGCTGTACAAGCGCCGCGCCCTGGCCAAGGACCTCGGCGTCCCCGCCGACGGCACCGGCTCGCACCGCATCGCACTCGGCAGCACCACCGCCGACACCTTCACCGACCCGGACGGGTTCGCCTGGGAGGCCGCCGTGCCGTCCGCCCCGCAGTCCTGACGCCCGGCCCGGCCCGGCCCGGCCCGGGGGCGTACCTGCCCCCGGGGCCGTCCTCCGACTCTCCCCCTCCCTCCGGCGGCGGCCGGTGACGTCGAGGAGGGGCTGCCCCGCATGCGGCGTCTCCGCTCGGCCGGACCGCCAGGACGTGCCGTGGTCAGCAGCGGCCGGCGGGTTCGGAGACCGCGCAGTGGTTGCGTCCGAAGAGGTTCGTGCTGTCACCCTCGCGGTCGACGAGGTCGGCGGGGGAGTTGCCGACGGCGTCGTTGGTCACGACGGAGTTCCGGGTGTTGGCCACGCCGACCAGGCTGTGGAAGAACACGATGCCACCGGACATCGGCGAGTCGCCGACGTTGTCGCTGACCTGGTTGTCCGTCACCGCCACCTCCTCGGCGCCGGTGAGGAGGATGCCCGTCCCCTGGATGTGAGCGAGCCGCCCGGCGGCCGGGCAGTACTTGTTGTTGGCGACGACCCGGTTGCGGGTGACGCTCAGCCGGCCCGCCCGGGGCACCGTCTCGTCACCGACGACGAAGACGCCGCCGCAGTTGCCGTGGACGTCGTTCTGTTCGACGTCGAGGTTGCGCAGACGGCGGACGGCGACGCCGAGCCGGTTGTCGGTGAGCCGGTTGCCGCTGACCACGGTGCCGGCGGTGTCGATCGCACCGCCGCTGCTGTCGCCCTCGGGATCCACGATGTTGGCGAGGAAGATGCCGTACTGGCCGTTGCCGGTCGCCTCGTTGCCGACGATCACGGCCCGGGTCGACTTCTCCTGGCTGATGCCGTGCTGGCCGTTGCCGCGGAGGTGGGCGGTGCGCACGGTCATGCCATCGGTCGCGGTGGCGTCGATGCCGTTCTTCTGGAAACCGGCGACGGCGAGGTCTTCGACGGTGACACCGCCGAGCGGGTTCCGGTCGCTGCCGACGACGCAGATGCCGTGCCCGGCGGCGGCGCAGACGGTGTCGCCGGCGGTGCCGTCGGCGGCGTCACCCGGGGTGATGACGCTGTTCGGACCGGCGCCGCGAAGCGTGAGGCCGGCGGTGGTGATCCGGACGCTGCCGCGGTAGGTGCCCGGTAGCAGCTGGACGGTGTCGCCGGGGCCGGCCGCGTCGACGGCCTGCTGGATCGATTGGCCCGGCTGGACCACGTGCAGGCCGCCGGCCGCACGGGCCGACGGCACCGCACCCAGCGTGGCCAGGACGGTGGTGAGGGTGGTGGCGGCGGCAGTGGCCGCGGCGAGGTGATGGACCCGTCGCGTGGGCATCTGTGGTGACCTGCTTTCTTGCCGCGCTCTCGGGGATGCCGGCGCGGTGACACGGTGCGCAGAATGGGTGGCGGCCGGTTCGGGCCGCCAGTCGGATCGACGCTATGGGCGCCGCCCGGGGCCCGCCACCAGGGCTGGACCGTGGGGCTGACGATGTGTCGGCCGACGGTGTGAGCGCGGCCGCCGGGGCAGGCCGGGCGGGTGCGGTTCACGGGGGCTCCACCCGGTCCGGGCGGCCTGCGACGGGCCACTTTCGGCGTAGTCGGGAGTACGGGCGGGTCGTTCGACGGTCACGCTGGGAAGGCCCACGTCGGGGAGACGACCGGTGCACGGCCGCCACCCGCTCGTGCCACGCCGCCCCATCCGGTGAGGCGTCCCCGCGGCCACCGTCCGGAGCTTCCGCCGGCCCAAGCCGGCGTCCGCTCGCGCTGACCGGCACGGCGGCAGGACCGGGAACCATTCATCGGGACCGCACCGCAATCATGGCGGCCCCGTGATCGTCCTGGCGGCGGACCGCTACTGCCAGTGACCATCCGTGTGATCCGTCATCGAACAACTCGAATGCGCCGCGCCCGAGGCGCGAGCAGCCGCTGTGCACACCAAGGAGAAGCCAAGTGCAGAACCGTGAGGTCCAAGAAGAGCGCGTCTTTCCGGACACCCGCGAGGACGCGGCCGAGCGCCCGCAGCAGAGGATGATGGACCTGCTGCACGGCGCCCTCGTCACCCAACTTCTCGTGGTGGCAGCCGAGTTCGACATAGCGGAGCTCCTGGCCGACGGGCCGGTGCCGGTGCCGGAACTCGCCCGCCGGTGCGGGGCGCACCCGCAGGCACTGCGCCGGGTGTTACGGGCGCTGGCCGCCCAGAAGATCTTTCGGGAGGTGGAGCCCGAGACGTTCGCCCTGACCCCGCTGGCCGAGACGCTGCGCGCCGAGGTGCCCGGGTCGGTGCGGAACTGGGTCAGGTTCTGGGGGCTGCCCGAGAAGCTCCAGGCCATCAACTCACTGTCGTACTCGGTGCGCACGGGCCGTCCGACGTTCCCGCACGTGCACGGCACGGACTGGTGGTCACACCTGGCCGCCCACCCGGAGCAGGCCGAACTCTTCAACGACGCGATGGGCGACATGGCCCGGCGGGCCCACGCCGCGGCCGTGGAGAACTGCGACCTGACCGGCGTGGCGCAGGTGGTCGATGTCGGCGGCGGACAGGGGCACCTGCTCGCCACGATCCTGCCGCGCTACCCGGAGCTGCGGGCCACCCTGCTGGACCAGCCGGCCGTGGTCCGGGGCGCGAAGGCGGTGCTGGAGGCGGCGGGCGTCGCCGACCGGGTCGACGTGGTCGGCGGGGACTTCTTCGACAGCGTGCCGCACGGCGCGGACGCCTACCTCCTGTCGATGATCCTGCACGACTGGGACGACCGGCAGTGCGTGGCGGTGCTCGGCAGCATCCGGCAGGTGATGGCACCGGATGCCCAGGTCATCGTCATCGACGCCATCGTGCCGGAGGACGACGCACCGCACGACGGCAAGCTGCGGGACACCGTCATGATGGCGCTGCACCCCGGCCGGGAGCGGACCGAGGCGGAGTTCACCGCGCTGTTCGCCGCCGCGGGCCTGCGGCACGTCGCGACCACCGGGCTGGCCGCCTCGACGGGCCTGCTGGTCGCGCGGGCCTGACTGAGCCCCGTGGCCGGTGCGCTGCGGCATGTCCTGCCTCGTTGGTCGGTGACGGGAAGTGCCGTAGGAGGACGCCGTCCTCATGGCCGACGGCTACGGGGTACTGCCGCCCTGCAGCACCCGGGGCCGGTCCTGCCCGGGCTGGTCCCCGATGCCAGACTGCCGGAGGAACTCGGCCCGGGCCGCACCGATCGCTTCGAGCTCTGCGGCGAACGCGCCGGGGTGCCGTGTGTCGAGTCGGGAGAAGACCGCCTCCGATTCGGAGAGCAGCTTCAGGGCGCCCTCGGCGTCGTCCTCCGCGCGGTAGCAGGCGGCCAGCCAGAGCGACACGGCCAGGTGCAGGGCCAGGTGCTGCTCGAAGGTTCCCGGGTCCCTCGGCTCCACCCGACGGAACGTCTCCACCGCCTCGTCGGCGGCCGCCCGTCCCGCGTCCGATCGCCCGGGACACTCGGTGAGGCGGCCGGCCAGGTCCTTCAGCGTCAGTGCGAGGAGGTGCTCGGACGCGGCCGGATCCGCCTCCGCGTGCGCCCGGGCGGCGGCCACGGCCTCTTCGGCGACGGTCAGCGCCTCCTCCGTCCGCCCGGCCGCCGTCAGGTGTACGGCCAGAACGCTCAGGGCGTTGGGCAGCCCGGAGTGCACGTCGGTCGGGTCGGCCATGTACGTCCCCTCCCCAACTCGCGCCGTTCACAGGCGCGGTGACAACAACGCCGGCAGCCCGCGACACGGAATCGGCGGGCCACCGGACCGTGACGACGCTATCGCGTGCCACGCCCGGTGTCCGCCGGATCACGACACCGGAGACCACACCGGAATCCACACCGGAGTCCGTACCGATCCGCCCGCGACGGCCGACCTCCGCCGGGGTTGAGTAGGTGTACTCATGCAGGGCGGTTCGGGTGGCGGGCAAGGTGGTTGTGTCGGGCAGACGCCCGCCGCCCGGCCGTCCGACCCGAGGGGATGACGTGAACGTTCCGCCCGCGTACGGTTCACCGCCGCCCATGTACCGTCCCGTGCCGCGCCGGCCGGCCGAGATCGCCTTCGGTGTCGTCTCCGGGCTGCTCCTGCTCGGCGGCACGACGGTGACTGCGGGGTTGTCGTTCGTGATGCTCTTCGTCCCCGACGGCTGCGGATCCTCGCCCATGTCGGGCCAGCGCGTCTGCGACGGGACGGGCTACCTGGAGGTCTTGGCGGCGCCCTGGGTCTCGCTGGTCGCGGCCGTACTGCTGGCCGGACTCGGCATCGCACTGGCGCGGCGCCGCGGCCGGACACCGTGGCCGGCCCTGTTCCCGGCGGTGCTCGTCCACCTGGCCGGCCTCGGCTTCGTCTACACCTCCGTCCGGGGATAGGCCGCTCCCGGACCGATGTCGATGCCGATGCCGATGCCCCAACCGTCCCACCGCGATGCCGAATCCTTTTTCAGGAACCGCCCCTCTTATGCACGTACGGACGAACGTCGGAGAGGACCGGGAGGTCGCCGTGATCATCGGAATCGCTGCTGTCGCCACACTGGTGGTGCTGTGCACCTGCATGCTCGTGCTGCGCAGGCGGAGGAACGGACGTGGCTGACCGGACCGGCCACTGGCCGGGTGAGCAGCTGATCGTCGCGGCACAGGGCGGTGACCTCGACTCGCTCACCGCCCTGGTGTCGGGCGCGCACCCGAACGTACGGCGGTTCGCGCACTCCCTGTGCGCCACGCCCGAGGACGCCGAGGACGCGGCCCAGGAGGCACTGATCATCCTGTACCGCAAGATCGGTACGCTCCGGGCCTCCGGCGCACTGGCCTCGTGGATGTTCCGCATCGTGCGCAACGAGTGCCTCCGGCACGCACGGGCGGTACTGCGCGATCCGGTGCCTCCGCGGGACGGCTCCGTGCTGTCGGCCGAGGACGAGGTCCTGCAGCGGCTGGAGGCCGGCCGGGTGGCGGCGGCGATCGCCGCCCTTCCCGCCGATCAGCGCCGACTGCTCGTCATGCGCGACATCCAGGGCCTCAGCGGGCGGACGGTCGCCGAGGCGCTCGGCCTGAGCACTCCGGCGATGAAGTCGCGGCTGCACCGGGCCCGCGCAGCACTGCGGCAGACGCTGCAGGCCTCACCCGACCTGACATCCGGGAGGATGCGATGACCGCAATCACCGACGGCACCGGTTACGCGAGCCGGTCCCTGCCCCGGCACCTGGTGCGCGGCGTGGTCGGATTCGGCTCGCTGATCGGCGCGTTCGCCCTCGTTCCGCTGATCGGGCCGGTCAGCCTGATCCTCCTGCCGGTCGGCGTCGTCGCCCTGCGCGGATGCCCGATGTGCTGGACCGTCGGACTCATGCAGACCGTCTCGCAGGGCCGCCTGCAACGTTCCTGCACCGACGGCCGGTGCACCCTGACCCGCGCCGCACCCGACGGCACCCGGGGTGCCGCCGGGTCCGCCGGGCCGCGGAAGCACGGCGAGAGGGTGTAGCCGATCGACGGGCGGAGGTCCGGGCGCCTTCGACCCGGTTCAGGGTGAACCCGGTGAGGACGATGCCGGGCACGCCGGGGCGGAGGCCCCCGTGCCGTCGAACGGGGTGCCGGGGCCGGGCCGGGCCCCGGCTCCGCACCCCCGGCCCCGAACGCCCGAGCCCGTCAGCGGCCGCGTACGTGCAGCCCGAAACCCGTGCGGCCCTCGGGCTCCAGTCCCTCCTTCAGGTGCAGTGAGGGGATCTCGTAGTCACCGAAGTTCTGCGGCCGGAACGCGATCGGCTCGGTCGACTCCAGGGTCAGCAGGCGCTGCCTCCAGGCCTCGGCGACCTGCGGGTAGTCCTCCGCGCGCATCCGGTCGGTGCCGTACAGCACGAACGGCGGCAGCACCTCGATGCCCGGGTAGTAGAGGATGCCGTGCTGGATCGGGAACAGCAGGTCGTCGATGGGCCCGTTGATCCCACGAGCGGCGTAGTGCGACTCCGGGCCGCCGGTGGTGACGGACAGCAGCGCCCTCCGGCCCGCGAGGGTGCCCTCGCCGAAGCGCTCGCCGTACCGGGTGTCGCTGTGCTCGCCGACGCCGTACGCGAAGCGGTAGGTGAACACGCGGTCCACCCAGCCCTTGAGGATCGCGGGCACGGTGTACCACCACAGCGGGAACTGGAAGATGATCGTGTCGGCCCACAGCAGCTTCTCCTGCTCGGCGAGGACGTCCGGGGTGAGCGCCCCGGCGTCGAAGGCCCGGCCCGAGTCCAGGGCGACCTTCAGCGGACGTGAGGCGTGGGAGCCGTAGTCCGAGGCGTCCACGACCGCCTTCCACTTCATCGCGTACAGGTCGCTGACCCGCACCTCGTGGCCGGCGCCCTCCAGGGTGGACACCGCGAGGTCCTTCAGCGAGCCGTTGAGCGACTCCGGCTCGGGATGGGCATGGACGATCAGCGTCTTCACGGGAACTCCTTCGGATCGGATGCCCCAGATCCTGGGCGCTGCGGCGCCCGGCGTTCAGGGACGGCTCTTCCGTCGGACGGGACTTCCTGGTAATCGCAGGGCCACCCTCGCGGGCGACGCCGGAGGCCATACTGGGCCCATGGACGATCTTGCGGGCTTCCTGCGGACCCGGCGGTCACGGGTCGACCCGGCCGCCGCCGGCATCCCCGCCGACAGCCGCCGCCGGGTCGAAGGACTGCGCCGCGAAGAGGTCGCGCACCTGTCCGGGGTCAGCGTCGACTACTACGTCCGCCTGGAGCAGGGCCGCGCGACCCAGCCCTCCGAGCAGGTCCTCGACGCGCTCGCCCGCGTCCTCGGCCTCGACGAGACCGAACGCGAGCACCTCGACCGGCTCGCCCGGCAGCGCCGCCGCCGCGCGAAGGCACCGGGCGGACGGATCCGGCCGGAGCTGCTGCGCGTCCTCGACCTGGTCACCGACGCACCCGCGCTGATCATGAACCACCGCCTGGACGTGCTCGCCGGCAACCGGCTCGCCGGGCTCCTCTACGGCCGGCCGCTGCAGGGCCTCAACGTCGCCCGGCACCTCTTCCTCGACGAGGGCGAGTGCGGCCTGTACGCGGACTGGGAGAACTGCACCCTCGACGTGGTCGGGCACCTGCGCCTGGCCGCCGGGAAGTACCCCGAGGACACCCACCTGGCCTCGCTCGTCGGCGAACTGGCGATGGGCAGCGAGCGGTTCCGCCGACTGTGGGCCCGCGCGGACGTCCGGGCGCGCACCCACGGGCGCAAGGCGTACCGGCACCCGCTGGTCGGACCGCTGAATCTGCACCAGGAGAACTTCGCGCTGCCCGACGAATCGGGGCTGGAACTCCTGGTGCTGTCCGCGGCACCCGGCGACCCCGCCGAGGACGGGCTGCGCCTGCTGGCGGGCCTGGACGGGGACGGCGTTACGCCTCGACGGCCTTCGCCGCGTCGCGGATGACGTCGAGGACGAGGCCGGGGTGCGAGAGCATCGGCACGTGGCTGCTGTCGACTGCGTAGGTCTTGGCGCCCATGCGTTCGGCGGCGGCCCGCTCCAGGTCCGGGTTCACGGTGCGGTCGTCGTTCGCGACGATGTACCAACTCGGCTTCGTGCGCCAGGCGGTGCCGGGAACCTGCTGGGTGAACAGGTCGGGCACCGGCACGGCGCCGGTCGCGAGGACGAGCTTCTGTTCGGCCTCCGGCAGATCGCCGCAGAAGTCGCCGAGGCCCGACTCGAGGAGCCAGATGCGGCCGTCGGCGACGTCGATGTGCTCGAAGACGGGCGTGCGGGCGAACTTGTCCTGCTGGCCCTGCGAGGTCTCGTCCTCGTCGGGGGCGAGCGCGGCGATGTAGACCAGGGCGCCGACGCGGTCGTGGGTGCCGGCCTTGGTGATCAGGGTGCCGCCGTAGGAGTGGCCGACGAGCACGACCGGGCCGGGCACGTGATCGATGGAACGGGTCACGCAGGCGACGTCGCCCTCGAGCGAGTCGAGGCCGTGCTGCGAGGCGGACACCTGGTGGCCCTCGGCCTGGAGCGCGGGGATGAGCTTGTTGAAGCACGACCCGTCGGCCCAGAGTCCGTGGGCGAAGACGATGCTGGCCTTGCCTGCCATGGCTTCCTCCTTCAGGGGTAGCGAGCCATGCCGTCATATCACGATGAGTGATCGATCGCTGATTCCTCGCGTCCGGCCGGGTTGCCGGGCAGTGGGTCCTCACGGCGCCACGTAGTGGACGGTCTGCATCATGCCGAGGTCCTCGTGGTGGAGCTGGTGGCAGTGGGCGATGGTGCGACCGGTGAAGTCCTCGTACCTGACCAGGAAGGTGACGGAGTCTCCGGGCGTGCCGCCGGCGAGGCCGAGGGTGTCGTGCCAGACCGGCGGGTCCAGCCGTACGCCGTTGCGGTGGGTGAGGAGGACCTGGTCGGTGTGCAGGTGGAAGGGATGGTTGAACGCCGCGAGGGATTCGTCCGTCCGGACGGTCCAGCGTTCGACCGTGCCGAGGCGCAGGGTGTGGTTGGTGCAGGCGGGGTCGAAGAGGCCGTGAGCCGGGTCGCGGGTGGGATCGCCTCCGGGGTCGGCTGCGGGGGTCGCATGGGTGCCCAGGATGCGGAAGGCGTTCGGGAACGCCCCGGTGAAGACGCCCGCATCAGCGTGGAAGACCACCTCCCGGTCCGCGTCGGGGTCGGTGATGTCCTGCTCGTCGAGGAAGGGCCGGCCCGGTGGCAGTGAGGCCGGAAGCCGCATCGGCGGCCGCACGGGCGCTCCCGCGACCTCGATCGTCATCAGCGGTCCCGGCAGCCCGTCGGCCCGCAGCTCGTACCGGCCGGGCGCGCCGCCCCGGACCAGCACGTCGGCACGGTTGCCCATGGCCAGGTCCACCGTCGTCCGTGCGACCGGGGTGGGGAAGGTGATGCCGTCCTGGGCGATCTGGTGCAGTGCCATGTCTCCGGCCTCGCCGGTGACGGTGAGCCGCAGGGCGGCGAACGCGGTCGCGGCGACCAGCCGCCACCGCTGCACCTCGCCCGGACGCAGCCGGAGGGTGGGGTTGACGCTGCCGTTCACGGTGAAGGTGGAGGGGACGCCGGTCATCCAGCTGCCGGAGGTGAAGGCGGGGACGTGGCCGTCCCCGACCTTGAGCTCGTTGATGCAGACGACGAGGTCGGCGGCCGCCCGGATCTCCGGGACGTCGTCGACGTCGCCCTCGACGACGATCACGCCGGCCATGCCGCCGACGACCTGCTCGGCGGTCGATCCGTGCAGGTGCGGGTGGTACCAGTAGGTGCCCGCGGGGTGGTCGCAGGGCACGTGGACGGTCGACGTGTACCGCGGCTCCGCGGCTCCGGCGGCGGACTCCTCCGGGGTGCGCGGGGCGAACTCCCGCAGCACGTTGTCGGCGTGCCCGGACGGGGAGACGTGCAGGCCGTGGGTGTGCAGGTTGAAGCTGTTGGGCCGGTGCGGGGTGTTGTGGCCGCCGCTGTGGGGCGGGTTGGGCGGCAGGCCGTTGACGTGCGTCAGCCTCAGGGTGTGACCGGCACGCACGCGCAGGGTCGGCCCGGGGATCGTCCCGTTGTAGGTGCGGGTGGTGACGGGGCCGTGGCCCGGCACGGAGACGTCCGTGAAGCGGACGTCGAGCGTCTGCTCCAGCACCCGCGATGCCGAGCCGTGCACCGGCCGGGAGGCCACGACGGCCGGCTGCGGAAACGGCGCGGGTGCCGTCGCCGTACCCCGCCCGGCCAGGATTCCGCCGGACCTCGCGGCGAGGGCCACGGCGGGGACAGCCCTGAGCACCGATCGGCGGCTGATGCCGCGACTGTCTCCCACAATCGGGCAATCTAGATCAACCCGGCCGCCGCCCCAGGCAGCCCGCCGCACGGAGGGTCCGTCACCACCGGTTTGCTGCAGCGGGAATGGGACAGAGGGGTTCGTCATGGCGTGCTCGCGGTGGTGTCGCGGTCCGTGGTCAAGGTCGTCCGGGTCACGGGTCTGTCCCGGTGGTCGGTGACGGGGCGGCCAGCGGGTGTCGGTGCACGGTGGTGGTGTGATGCGGTGTCAGGGCAGGTCGGCGGCAGGGTGCGGCGCGGTACGGCGGGCGGCGGCGCGGTCGTTTCCGTTCGTACATGTCACAGCACTGTCCTGGGGGCGTCCCGGGCGGAACGGTTCGTCCGGGCGGGCGGTCCTGGTCTTCGGAAACCCGCTCGCACCGAGCACCAGGCACTGCCGCCTCCTGGAGGAAAATCACCATGCGCGTCCGCAAGCTCGCCTTCGCCGCTCTGGCCGTCACCGCCGCCCTCTCGCTCACCGCGTGCCAGGACGACGGGGCGGGCACCGCACAGGGAGCCCCGACCGCGTCCACCGGCACCGCCTCCAGCGGCACCGCGGCCGGCGGCCTCCCGGCCTCCGGCGGTCCGGCTTCGGGCGGTCCGGCCTCGGCAGGTCCGGGAAAGGGCAGCACGGCCTCCACCGCCGCACCGGCCGGTTCCACCGGGGCCGGGAAGCCTGCCAAGTGCCGGACGGCCGACCTGACCATCACTGCCGCGGACCGCACCATCTCCGGTGACCCCGACAACACCGTCGTGGTCGAGCTGAAGAACCACAGCGGCAAGGACTGCATACTCGCCGGCTACGCGGGCGTCGACCTGAAGACCTCCGCGGGCACGCTGTCCGCGAAGCGCTCCGGCGAGCCGGTCGTCACGGCCGTCGTGAAGAACGGCAAGTCGACGTTCTTCGGCATCATCTACCCGGCCAACACCTCGGGCGGCTCCGGCGTCCGGATCACCGGCCTGGTGGTGACCCCGCCGGACGAGACCCACCCGGTCACCCTGCCCTGGCCGGGCTCCGGCTCGCTGCCCGTCACGGACGGCAGCGGATCCCCGGTGAAGATCGGCCCGATGGGAAGCGCCGGCCAGGGCGAGTGACCGCGGGCGCCCCCACCGGTCCGAGGCCCTCTCTTTCGGATCTTGCCGGGCGCGCGACGCCGGGCATCCTCCCCCCAGCCTTCGGCCGGGAGGTGCCCCCAGCTGGACGCACCGGCGAATCGTCCACGTACGGTCCAGTACGAGGCCGATCCGCCGG
>NZ_BAAALD010000016.1:33794-108721 GCF_039528095.1 Kitasatospora arboriphila | reverse complement strand
CTGCGCGACCGCGTGGTGCGCCGCGCCCTCGGCGCCGCCCACCGGCCCGGCGACCGGGCCGTCCGGCTCGCCGCGCAGGACTGGGGGCTGCGGGTGGGCACCCGCGACGGCGGCCCGGAGGCCGTCAGCGCAGGGCGGCGCGCACCGCCGCCGACTCCGCGGCCACCGCCCTCGCCTCCTCCTCCGGCCCGGCCGGTTCCTCGGCATCGACGTGAACGGTCGCCGCGACCAGGCGCGGCACGGCCCGTTTCAGCGCCTGCTCGGCGGCCTCCGCGACCCGGTGGCCCTCCGCCACGGTGAGCGAGCCGTCGACCGCCACCTCGGCCTCGGCGCGCAGCGCGTGGCCGACCCAGCGCATCCGCAGCGCGCCGACCGCCCGCACCCCGTCCACCCCTCGCAGCCCGCGCTCGGCGGCATCCACCAGCGCGGGCTCGACCCCGTCCATCAGCCGGCGCCCGACCTCGCGCACCGAGCTGCACAGCACCGCCAGCATCACCACGGTGATCACCAGGCCGACCAGCGGATCGGCGACCTGCCAGCCCAGCGCCGAGCCTCCCGCACCGAGCAGGACGGCCAGCGAGGTGAGCCCGTCGGCGCGCGCGTGGACGCCGTCCGCGACCAGCGCGGCCGAACCGATCCGGCGCCCGGTGCGGATGCGGTAACGTGCCACCCACTCGTTGCCCAGGCAGCCCACCACCGCCGCAGCCGCCACCGCCCAGACGTGGCCCACCTGTTGCGGGTGGAGCAGCCGGTCGACGGCGGTCACGGCGGCCAGCACGGCGGACGCCGCGACGGTGGCCACCACGGCCACCCCTGCGAGGTCCTCCGCCCGTCCGTAGCCGTACGTGAAGCTGCGGGTGGCGGCGCGACGGCCGAGCAGGAAGGCGATGGCGAGCGGGACGGCGGTGAGCGCGTCGGCCGCGTCGTGCACGGTGTCGCCGAGCAGCGCGACCGAGTTCGAGAGCACCACCACACCCGCCTGCAGGACGGCGGTGAGGGCGAGGACGAGGAGCGAGATCCACAGGGTCCGCAGCCCGTCGGCGGAGGTCTCCACGGCCTCGTCGACCTTCTCGGAGGCATGGTGGGTGTGCGGGCGGAGCAGGTGGCCGAGTCGGGCGGGGGCGCCGCGGCCGTGGGTGCGGTGGCAGTGACGGTGCTCGTGTTCGTCGTGCACGTCGCGCAGGACGTGTTCGTCGCGTTCGTCGTTCGTGTCGTGTGCGTCGTGGCAGGGGCGCTCGTGGGACTGGTTGGGCTGGGTGGGCCGGTGCGGCTCGTGGGGGTGGACGTGGTGGACCGGACGGTCCCGGAGGCGGGTGCCGTGGGGGACGGCGCCCTGGGGGCGCGCGCCGTCGACATGCGCGTCCGAGAGGCGCTCGGCGGGGTCGCGCGGCGCCCGGGTGCGCGGATCCCGGCCGTGCGGACCCCGGGAGTGCGGGTCTCCGCCGGGTGCGGTCCGCGGGGGGTGCGGGTGATCGGATGGATGCGCCGGATCCGTCATGCGCCCCACGGTCGCACATCGACACCGCTGCAGCCATCACCGCCGTACCCTCCGTGACCAGGTGCGATACCCTCGCACCTGCCGGAGGCCCCGACAGGTTGGCTGATTGACCGTCATATCGCAGCGAGCTCAGGCCGGTTCCCGCTCTCCCCGACGGGGCTTGTCACCCAAAGCAGCCGCGCAAGGGCCTAGAGTGAGCACCGGGCTACCCTTCCGACGCGACCAGATCGAGAGGCTGATGTGACTGATCGTCATGTCCCTGCCATGGTATCGATCAGCCCCGCCGCCGACACCGGTCTGGCAGCCATGCCCCTGGAGTTCGCGGCGTTCTGCGAACTGCACCGCCCCCGCTACCTGAGTTACGCCAAGGTCTGGTTCCACGAGCCGACCGCGGCCGGCCGGGTGGTCGACCAGGCGTTCTGCACGCTCGCCCAGGTGTGGCCCGAGGTCCTGGGCAGCTCCAACCCCACCGCCATCGCCTGGCAGATCCTGCGGAGCACGGTCGCGGAGTGCGAACGCCCGAACAGCGAGCCGCTCGCCGAGCACCGCCCGGCGCCGGCCGACGAGGACCTCGCGATCCTGCACTACGTGGTGGGCCTGGCCGCACCCGAGATCGCCGACGTGGTGGGTGCGGAGACCGCCAGCGTCGCCGGGCAGCTCCGCCACGCCCTGCGCCGCATGCCCCAGGAGTGGTGACCCGGGTCACGGGAAACCGGTGATCCGAATCACCGCACGCCCTACTGCCGGACGGTACCGCGCGGGCGAATGATGATCTCCAGTCGACCGGACGGAGAACCCACGTGTCCATCGAGCACACCGTCGCCGTGTTCGAACAGCAGGCCGTCGCCTGCGCCGAACTCGGCTCCCCGCTCTACGCCGCCCTGCTGCACGCCGCTGCGGCCGACGTCCGCGAGGGCGGGCCCTGTGCGGCGGCCGTCGCCGGCCACGAGGACGACGCCGGGCCGCAGGCCGTGGCACTGCGGCTGCTGGGCGGCGTGCACGCCCTAGTCCTCACCGGCCGGGCCCCGGAGCTCGCCGCCCACTACCCGAGCGCCGGCGGCAGCGTCGACCCCGCGCGGCCCGACACCGCCTGGCCCGCATTCCGGCAGGCCGTCGCCGACAACCTGCCGTGGGTACGGGACTGGCTGACCCGGCCGCCGCAGACCAACGAGGTCGGCCGCTCGAACCTGCTGATCGCCGGTCTGCTGCACGCCCTGGGCGAGCGCCGCCTGCCGATCCGGCTGATCGAACTGGGGTCGAGCGCCGGTCTCAACCAGTTGGCCGACCGCTTCCACTGCTCCTCCCCCGGCTACTCCTGCGGGCCCGCCGATTCGCCGGTCCAGCTGCCGGACGCCTGGCGCGGCACACCGCCGTCCTGGCTGCCCGCCCGGGCCGAGCCGCTGGCCTTCGCCGAACGCCGAGGCTGCGACCTCGCTCCGATCGACCCGCGCTCGGCGGAAGGCTCGCTGGCCCTCCGCGCCTACCTGTGGCCCGACCAGCCGGCCCGCACGGCCCGGCTGGAGGGTGCGCTCCGGCTGGCGGCGGAGGTGCCCACCCGGGTCGAGGCCGTGGGCGCCGCCGACTTCCTGGCCGGTGCCGAGGTGGCCGAGGGCATGCTCACCGTGGTCTGGCACTCCGTCATGCGCCAGTACGTCCCCGCGGAGGAATGGGCGCGGGTGGAGGACGAGTTGGCGCGGCTGGCCGCCTCCTCCTCGCCCACGGCGCCGTTCGTCCACGTCGCCTTCGAGCCACGGCGGATCGGCGACCGGCACCGGTTCGTGCTCGCCGTCCGGAGCGGCACCGGCCCGGTGGAACTGCTCGCCGAGGCCGCCCCGCACGGGCTGCCCGCCTGGCCCGCCGAACCGGGCTGGACAGCGGCCTGAGACAGTGGCCCGGCGGCCTGAGGCAGTGGCCCGGCGGCCTGGGACTGCAGTCCGGACGGGAAGTCGTGCGCCGGCTTCAGGAGGCGGTGGGCAGGCCCGTGGGGCCCGGTCCTGCCGCAGGCAGCGGCAGGACCGGCCCTGCGGCAGGACCGACCCTGCGGCCGGAGCGGGTCCGGCACGGGTCAGAGGCGGACGCCGGTGACGTCGTACAGGTGGTGCACCGGGTCGTGGATCAGGTAGTGCGAGAAGCTGTCCACGGTGAACCGCGCACCGTCGCTCCGCAGACCGGTGCGCTGCCACTGCTCGCCGGACACCCCGGCGAAGGACTGCGCCAACTGCTCGGCCGCGGCGGCCAGGTCCGCGCTCACGGTGGCCGGGTCCTGCTCGGCGTAGCGCTCGGCGACCGCCGTCGCGTCCTGGTCCCAGTTGGCGAAGGCCGGGGCCTCCTCGGTGAGCATCAGCACGAGCCTCCGGTCGAAGAGCCGGAAGACGTCCCGGACGTGGCAGGCGTACTCCAGCGTGGACCAGACGTCGGGCTGCGGACGGCGCCGCAGCTCGGCCGGGTCGTCCGCGAGCAGCCGCTGCCACTCGGCGGCGTTGGCGCGCACCATGCCCGGCACGTCCTCGCGGACGACGGCCGGGGTGTCCAGGCCGCAGTCGTCGCAGGAGCGCTCGAGGACCCAGGTCCAGTCCTTGGTGTCAGGAGTGATCATGCGTCCAGGATGCCGTCGGCCGTTCCCGCGCCACCAGTGGCGGGAACGCCAGCCACCGCCAAGATGCTGCCACCTGGCCCTCTCCGCAGGTCACCGGGTCGGTACGGAGCGCGAGGGCGCACTCCTCGGGCGGCGGTGCACGACGGCGCGCGGCGGCGGCCGGATATCGCGGGCCGGCCTCGCGCCGGCCGTTCCGGCGGCGGCCCGGCAGGCCCACCACGGCGAGCAGACCCACCGTGAGCAGACCGGCGCCCGGTGCGGTCTGCCGGGCCCGACCAGCGGGCCGGACGGGCCGGTGACCGCACGTCGGACCGGGCGACGGGAACGGCGAATGCCGGGGATACGGGGCATCAGGAGGTCCTCGTTCATGGCCCTAATGGCAGCACGATCCGGACGGCCCCGACGTGATCCGCCCCCAGCCTGTGGATAACTCGGCTGTTCCGGAGATCCTTCATACCTTCGAGTGATCCCGCTGGTCCGCCCCCGGCCCGTACCGCCGGACGGCCCAGGGGCAGCAGGCGGCGGGCAGCGGACGGCCGAGGCCCGAAAATGCGTTGCGCGCGGCCGAGGGCGTCCGCCGAGAATGACGAAGTGAACGTCGCTGCCCCCGATACCTGGTCCATCGCTCCCGCGCCGGTCGACGATCCCGACGCCCGCACGGTGCTGCACGCCTACCTGGACGAGCTGATCAGCCGCTACTACGGCCGGCCCGCCGAGGAGGCGGAGATCGCCCACGAGGCCGGCGACGGCGCCGACCTGCTCGGCGACCGCGGAGTCTTCCTGGTCGCCAGGGCCGGCGGGGCACCGGTGGCCTGCGCGGGAGTCCGCTGGCTCGCGGCGGACACCGGGGAGCTGACACGCGTGTTCGTCACCCGGCCCGCCCGCCGCGGCGGCGCCGGACGGCGTCTGGTCACCGCCGCCGAGGAGGTCGCACGGGCCCGCGGGGTGAGGCGGATGCTGCTCAACACCCGCCGCGACCTGACAGAGGCGATCGCGTTGTACACCTGCCTCGGCTACCGCCCGACCGACCCCTACGGCGACGATCCGTACGCCGAGCTCTGGTTCTCGAAGGAGCTGGTATGACCGAGTACGGCACGACCACGACCACGACCACGGCGCAGACCGCACACGACGCACCGGCCACCCCCGCCGGCATGACCATCCGTGCGGCCACCCCGGCCGACTGGCCCGCGATCTGGCCGTTCCTCCGCGACATCGTCGCGGCGGGCGACACCTACACCTGGCCCCGGGACATCTCCGAGGCCGACGCCCGCGACATGTGGCTCAAGCAGCCACCGGGCCGGACAGTGGTCGCCGTGGACGCCGACGGCACTGTCCTCGGCACCGCGGAGACCCACCCGAACCAGGGCGGCCCCGGCTCGCACATCGCCAACGCGGGCTTCATGGTCGACCCGCGCCACGCCCGGCGCGGAGTGGGCCGCGCCCTCGGCGAGCACGTCATCGCCCAGGCCCACGCCGACGGCTACCGGGCGATCCAGTACAACGCCGTCGTCGCCACCAACCACCGGGCCGTGGCGCTGTGGAAGTCCCTGGGCTTCGAGACCGTCGGCACCGTCCCCGAAGGCTTCCTGCACGCCGAACTCGGCTACGTCGACCTGCTGGTGATGTACCGCAGGCTCTGAGCCGAAGCCGAAGCCGAAGCCGAGGCCGAAACGGGAACCGGGCACGAGCCGGAGCCGGACGGCCTGCCGGCTGCGTCAGCCCGCCGCCAACGCTGCCCGGAGCCGGACTGCCAGCCGGTCCATCTCCTCCGGGCCGACCGCGGCGGCGGCGTCCTTGCCGAGCAGACCGAACACCCGCGGCCCGCGCAGTTCCTCCGGCTGGTCGGGGCTGCGCGGCACGACGTGGAAGTGCACGTGGGCGAAGCCCTCCGCCTCGGCGAACTGCGCGACGTACGTCTTCGCGCAGCCCGTCACCTCGGCGAGCGCCCTGGAGAGCCGGACCTGCCAGGTACCGAGGCCGGCGGCCTCCGCGTCGGTCAGCTCGGCGACCGCCGTGACGTGCCGCCGGGGCAGCAGGACGAGCCACCCCGGCAGCGCGGAACCGAAGGCGTGGGCGACCCGCCAGTGCTCGTCCCCGGCGATCGACTCGCGCGGAGGCAGGCCTTCCGGGTCTCCTGTGCGAACACATGTGTAACAATCCACGGCCGCGAGCCTAGTGCGGCGACAGCCGTCCGTAATCAACGATTGTGGAAACCCCGGCTGTTCAGCCGGTGGTGGTGTCGTCGTCCTGGACCGCACAGATCGCGTCGATCGCAGCCTGCCCGAGACCGGGGAACACCGACGACAGCATCGCCTCGCAGACCGCCGCCTCCTCGGGCGTCTTGGGCCCGTCCGCGAACGCGGGCGCCGGAGCGGCGAACACGGTGGCGGCAGCGGCGAGCGCGAGAACGGCGCAGAGCTTCTTGAACATCGGACGGCCCTTCGGGTACTGGGGACAAGTAGTCCACCAGTACCCGAAGGGCCGTCGTGACCTGCGAACCTTCCGCCGTTCGTAGGCGTGTCAGCTGTAGGGGCTACCGCCCGCCGGAGGCTGCTGCGGCGGGTACTGCTGGTACGGCTGCGAGGAGCCGAACTGCTGCGGCTGGCCGTTGCCCTGGCCCACGTACGAGGACTGCTGGGGCTGCCCCTGACCGGCGTACGGCGCCTGCTGCTGCGGCGGGAACTGCTGAGCACCCGGACCGTACGGCGGCGGGGTCGGCGGCACGAAGCCACCACCGCCTCCACCGTTGCCGCCACCGCCGCTGCCGTTGCCGCGCGACCGCCGGACCAGCACGATCACGCCGCCGATCACCACCAGCGCCAGGACACCGACGATGGCCAGCACGTACACCGGGATGCCGCCGTCCTCCTTCGCGGCGGAGCTGTCACCGGGCGCCGTGCTGTTGCCCGGGGCCGGCTTGGAGGCCGCGGAGGACGGCTTGCCCGACGGGTCCGCCTGCGACTCCACCCGGGTGAGCAGCGGGTTCTCCTTCGGCCCGTTGTCGACCGCAGGGTTCGCCGCGAGCGCACCCTTGGCGGAGGCGATGCCGTAGCCGTACTTGCTGTTCGGGACGGGCGACTTGTCCGGAGGAGCGATAGCCGACTTGATCATCCGGTTGATGACCTGGCCCGCCGAGAGGTTCGGGTACTTCGAGCGGACGAGCGCGGCGATGGCGGAGACGTAGGCAGCCGCGCCGGAGGTGCCGTTGCCCTTGCCGTAGCTGGAGGACGACTTGGCGGTCGCACTGTAGATGTCCACGCCGGGTGCGGCCAGGGTCACCTCGGGACCACTGTTCGACTTGGACCAGATGTTGCCCTGCTGATCCACGGCACCGACCGACACCACGCCGGGGAACGCGCTCGGGTACTCAACAGGATGGTCTCCACCCGTGTTACCCGCAGATGCGACCACCACTACGTCTTTTTCGACGGCGTACTTGACGGCATCTCGGACCCCAGCCTCAGCACTCGAACCGGAGATCGACATGTTGACGACCCGTGCACCGTGATCAACGGCATACCTCAGGCACTCAGCCAGGTTGCCGGACACCATGCTTCCGCTGTCGACGTCGAAGGTTCCAATCCGAACCGGCAGGATCTTGGCCTTCGGCGCCAGGCCCATGACCCCGGCCTGATCTCCGTGGCCGTGCCCGGCAATCAGGCTGGCCATGGCCGTTCCATGACCGACCTTGTCGGTCTTGTAGTCCAAACCTTCACCGGAGCAGTCCGTGCCAGGAAGCACCTGACCCGAAAGGTCCTGGTGTTCGGCGACTCCGCTGTCGATGACGGCTACGGTGACGCCTTCCCCCTGGCTGATCGGCCAGACATCCTTCGTGGCGTGGTAGTTGTTCAGTGGCCACTGGCCGTCGCGAACGGTGTCCGCGCTCGCCGGTGCGGCACCGATTCCCCACACCAGGGCGCCCGCAGCAAGCACGGCCATACCCCGCATCGGTCGGTTGGTCGTCAAGCCGTCGTCACCTCATCCGTCCGGTGGGCGTCTCGTCGCGGGAGCAGCGACGAGACGCCCGATCAGCTGTGGGTGCACCTGAGGGTGCTGGGGATCATTCCACCACGTCGGGGTTGACCCGCTCCCCCGACGCCCAGGTCTCCTCGTCCTCGACGAGGTAGTCGGGACGCCGCTTGTCGTCCTTCTTGTCCTTCTTCTTGCCGACCTGCGAGCCGGGCATCCCGTGGCCCTGGCCACCCGCTCCGGCAGCGCCCTGTCCCGGGCGGTTGCGCCCGAGGCCCGATCCGCCCTCGGTGAAGGAGCCGCGTCCGGCGCCGCCCGCCCCGGGCTCGCCGACCACGCCGCCACCGCGACGCGAAAGGCTTCCGCCCGCGCCGCCACCGGCCGACCGACCACCGGCGCCCGAGCCGAGGCCGTTGCCGCCGCCCATGCCACCCGAACCGAAGGCGTTACCGCCACGGCCGAGGCTGCCTCCGGTCCCACCGGATCCACCGCGGCCGAGACCCGTGCCGCCGGTGCCACCAGTACCGCCGCGACCGCCACCACCACCCAGACCGGTGTCGAAGACGCCGCCGCCCCCGTGCTGGCCCCCGCCACCGCCGCCCGGGCCGGTGTGACCGGGACCGGTGCCGGGGCCACTCGTAGTGGGCGGCCGGTTGGTCACCGTGGCACCGTCGATACCGGTGCCCGGTCCAACAGGCGTCGGCGTCTTGGGCTTGGGGGTGGGGTTCGCGGTACCGCCGCTGATGCCGCTGTCGGTGATGCGGGCCGTGGAGGTCTTCGGCGACTGCGGCGAGGCCGTCGAGGAGGACCGGCGGGTCGTGGAGGAGCCCGAACCGGTGCCCGAGCCGGAGCCGCCGGTGAGACCGAGGCCGCCACCGACCAGCAGGCCGCTGATGGCCGACGCTGCGGACGAGTCCGGCGGTTGAAGGTCCTCGATGTCCTCTCGACCGATACGGTTGGGCGGCTTCAGATTCGCTGTCGCCGTACGGTACTTGGCCGCAAGCGTCTCCATGACGGCGACCGCCTGGGCCTTCTTCTCGTCGGTGACGGCGGTCCTGGTGTCCTCGTCGTCGACGCCGACGGTCGACTTGGCGGTGTCGCTGAGCGCGTCGCCGGCCTTGTCCCAGAAGCTCGGCTCCTCGGGCATGTCCCGCTTGGCGGTGTCGATCGCCTCGGACATCATCTGCATGGTCTGCGCAGCGTCGTTGGCGTACGCCGCCGCGTTGTTGACGGCGTTGGAGAGCTTGGTCATCTTCGCGTAGAAGGCGTCGCTGGTCGCGCCCTCCCACGAGGACGTGGCGTCCGCCGAGGCGGTGTTCAGCGCCGTACGGATCTGCTTGAGCGTGTCGGCGGCCTTGCGCCAGGGGTCGCTGGCCGCCATGACGCCGCCGGAGTCCATCGACTGGACCATGCCGCGCATGTCACCGTGGCTGTAGCCGTTGAAGTTCGTGTATCCGCTCATGCTCGGACGCCTTCCGTCCCCGTCCCGAAATCGGCCTCAAGCTGACTGTCCCTGTTCAGGACATCGTTCACTACCACGACGGTTGCGGGTCTCCGCTACCTGCCGGTGAACTGCCCGCGGGGCCCTTCGGGCCCACCGCAGGACCGGCGGCGCTGTTCGACCGGTAGGCCGCGGTAACGGGCGCAGCAGTGCTGCCCACGGACCAGCCGTCGGAGTTGACCTTGAGGGCGTGGGAGGTCTCGTGCTCCTGCTCCTCGTAGTTCCGTGCTGTCAGTTCGGCCTTGTGCTGGGCTTCCTCGATTGCCTGCTGAAGCGCATCGAGGACCTCGCGCAGGCTGTCCCGCATGTCCTGATACTTGGCGTGCAGCGCCTCGGCCTCGGAGAAGGTGCCGAACGCGCTGCGGCTGACCCCGCTCTGGCTGTGCACCCGGGAGCCGCCCGCGGCGGACTCGAACTCGCCCAACAGTCCCCGTACCTGCGACGCGAAGGCGCGCAGGTTGTCCACTTCCACGCGGTAGCCGGAACCGCTCCCCGTGCTCACGTCTTTCGTGCCTCCCCCGTACTTCCTGGCGTCATGACCCGGGTCTTGACCCTTATGTCTAACACATGCCACGTCGGGCCAAAACCAACCCCTCACTGGCCGGGCCGAGCCTCCCGGCTGACCTGCGGCTGGTCCGGGTCCGTGAACTGTCGATCCGTCAGGCGACGGCGGCCGCCAGCGCGCGGCGGCAGAGCGAGTCGGCGCGCCGGGTGGTCTCGGGGAGGCGGAAGGAAGGGGTGAGGGCGAGCGTGGTCTCCACCGCTTCGGCCAGGCCGATGCGGTGGCCGACGGAGACGAAGACCGGCTTGACGCCCTGCCGGGTGCGGACGGCCCGGCCGACCTCTTCGCCGGCGTCCATCAGCGGCGACCAGGCGCCGCGTTCGGGGCCGGGCGCCTGGTGGGTGAACGTGAACGGGGTCTTGGCGACGCCGATGGTCCGCAGTCCGGTGTGGACGCCGAGGTGGCTGGCCAGGCCGAGGCGGCGGGGGTGGGCGAGTCCGTACCCGTCGCAGACCACGAGGTCGGGCTCGTGCTGCAGGGCGGCGAGCGCCTCCAGTACGGCCGGGAGTTCACGGAACGCCAGCAGGCCGGGGAGGTAGGGGAAGGCGACCGGGCCGACGGCGGTGGACTCGTCGACGACCTCCAGCGTGCCGTAGTCGAGCAGGACGGCTGCCGCGGCGACCACGCCCCGCTCGTCGTCGTAGGCCACGTCCACGCCCGCCACCAGCGAACCCACCGCGGGCGCGGGTCCGGTCGCGGACACCAGCGGCCTCAGGCGCTTCTGGACGGCGAGTGCCTCGGCCTCCTCGACCGGCCAGTCGGCGGGAACGCTCACAATCTCCCCCAAGTGTCATGACGGTGTTCCGACGATCACCGTACCGACCTCGGCCGGGCAGGGGCGCAGCGCCGTGGCATCGGGGGCGGCCGGTCGTGAACCCGTGCGCCCCTCATGCCCGGCATATGCGGGATTACGCTGGACGTAGAGGTCCGCCGTGCTGGGTAGACCCCCGAAGGGCCCTCTCCGGGGCCCACCGACCAGGCACTGCCCCGACACTGACCTGATCCCTGACCTGGCCCCCGACCGGGCTTCCCCACCGACTCCGCATGAAGGACTGACCGCCATGCCGCGTCCGACGCTCCCTCAGATCTGCACCGGCACCTTCACCGTCGTCGTATCGGCCGTCGCCCTGTTGGCGGTCTCCGGGTCCACGGGCGTGTTCGAGGTCGCGGTGCTGGTGGCCTTCGCCGTGGCACTGGGAACGCTCGCAACGGCGCTGTTGATGACGCTCTCCGCGCAGCGGCGCACCGACCGCGGTGTGCCGGCCGGCGCGGAGCCAGCCCGGGAGGCGGCGACGGTGCCCGGGCCCCGGCCGGAGTACGCGGGCCGGTCCTGACCGTCCGCCGTACCGCACCTGCCTCCGCACCGCACCTGCCTCCGCGGGCCGCGGCCGGTCCTGACCCCGGCGGTGGCCCGCGGATCGTTCCGCCGGCTCTGCCCGGACTGGCCGGACCGGCTCGGTGAGGTGGGCGTCAGACCGCGGTGGAGACCACCACCGTCTTCGCCGCCTTGTCGTGGATGCACTGCCGGTACGGCTTGTCGAAGACGCCGAACAGGCCGTCGATCGGCCACCAGAGTCCGCCGCAGCAGATCAGCGCGGGGACGATGAACACCGCGGCCCGGGTCCAGGCGGCCGCCGGGCCGGGCACGCTCCCGTCGGCGAGCATGGCGACCCGGACCTTCATCAGCTTCTTGCCGAACGTCTGGCCGTCCCGGCCGAGCATCAGGCCGCCGTAGACCAGCCAGAGCAGGTAGCCGAGCCAGGTCGCACCGACCCAGCCGTCCTGCTTGCCGAAGCTGGCGAACGGGACCACCAGCGCCACGGCGACCGCCTCGACCAGGACGAAGTCCACCAGGGTGGCGACGATCCGGTTGGGCCAGGTGCCGAGCGGCGGCATCCCGGGCACCGGACCGGCACCGGGCGCCGTACCGGGAGTCGGCGGCGGTGCCGCCCCGTGGCCGGGTCCCGTCCCGAAGCCGGGCGGCGGGGCACCGTAGGTCCCGGTGAAGTCGCCGGGGGTGTCGTACGGGCTGCCCGTCGGCGGCGGAGGCGGCGGCGCGCCGTACGGGTCGGACGGCGCACCCGACGGCGTGCCCTCCTGCGGGGGCTGCTTGTCGAAGGAGGGCTTGCCGCCCCCTTCCGGCTCCTGGCCTGAGGGGTCATTGGTGCTCATGCACCGAGTAGAACATCGGATATGCCGCGGAATCGGCATATCCGGTACGTTTTGGCGGGGTTGCCGAACGGCTCACGACCGCCCGGAGAGGCGCCGACAGCGTGCCGACGGCGCGCCCTGCGGTGACGTCCGATCAGCCCTTCACCACGCGGGTGGCGGCCGCCCGGTCCTGCCATCCGCGGCGGGCCCGCCGGTCGAACAGCGGCCAGAGCAGGCCGACCGGCATCAGCACGGACAGCTGCCTGACGGCCCATCGCACCAGCGATCGGCCGAACGAGGGCGGTGTGCGCCGCCCGCTGCCGCCCCCTCGGGCGTCGACCACCCGGATCCGGACGAGCCGCTTGCCGAAGGTCTGGCCGGTCCGGGCCGTCGGCAGCACCTCGTACAGCACGCCGAACACCACCAGGACGCCGATCAGGACGCCCGCCTTGCCCAGGACGACGCCGTCGACCAGCCAGACCCGCACCTCGTGGCCCGCCAGCGCGGAGGCCGCCCGCGCCTGGTCGAGCTTCTCCCGGACGTGCGCGACGGCCTCCGTGCCGAGCGGCACCCCGGCCGCGGCCGCCACCACCAGGACCAGCAGGGAGTCGACGATCCGCGCGGCCAGCCGGCGGCCGAGCCCGGCGGACTGCAGCGCGGCCGGCTTCGGCGCCTGCTTCGATGCCTGCTTCGTCGCCTGCTTCGGGGCCCCCTTGCGTGCCGCCGCGGCCGGGCGCTGCTCGGCGGGGCGCTGCTCGGCAGCACGCCGACCGGACGGGGCCTGCCCCGACGGGGCCGGTGCGGACGACATCTGTGTCGACGGACGGCGGGCCGCTGCGGGCCGCTCGGCCACCCGCGGGGCGGCCGCCGCGCCGGCGCCGGGCTCCGGGGAACGGGACGCCGCGCGCTGCGGAGCCGCCGACCGGGCAGTCTCCGGCCGGAGCGCCGTGGCGGACGCCTCCCTCGGCACCCGCTCCTCACGCCGAGCCGGTTCGGAGACCGTACGCGCAGGCTCGACGGACGGGACCTCCGACAACGCCTCCACCGCAGGCACCGCCTCGGCCGTGACAGGCTCCGCGGGAGCAGGCTCGGTCACGGCGGGCACGTCGGGTTCGGCCTCGACCGTCGCCTCGGGTGTCGGCGGCGCCTCCGGCTCCTCCTCCGCCACCACCGGCTCGGGCGCCGCAGAGTGCACCGCGGAGTTCTCCGTGGCCTGCGCCTCGGCCGCCTCGGCCTCGGGGGCGGCGACCGCGCCGGGTGCCGCCTGGAGGGCCTGGGGGGCCCGGACGGGGGCCGGCGCCGGGAAGGACGGGGGCGCGGCCGCGTGCTCGACCTCGCCGAGCTCAACCTCCGCGCCGGTCGGCAGCACGCCCCAGGACACCCAGCGCGGGGCCGCACCGGTCTCCAGCAGGCCGCGCTGCGCCCTCGGATCGGCCTGCCACCCGGACCCGCCGGACCGCGCCGCGGGGACCCGCTCCTCCGCCTCCTGCGCGGCGGACGGCTGCGCCGCCGGGGTCAGGGCCTCGGGCAGGGCCTCGGGCGGGGCCGAGCGGGCGGACGGGACGACGACCGCGGCCGGCGGGGGCACCAGGGTCGGCGGAACGTGGCGCAGGGCGGGCTGCTCGGCCCGCACCGGTGCGACGTCCGCGCGGGGGCGCAGCTCGACCTCGGCGTGGGCGGCCATCACGAACGAGGCCCCGGCGGACGTCTCGTCGAAGTACACCGGCCCGGTCTGCGTGTCCGAGTCGGAGAGCGGCGGGGACGGCCAGTCCGGCAGCGACGGCATCGCCGGTGCCGGCACCCCGGCCGGTGCGGGTTCACCTGGTGCGGGCTCGGCCCCTGCAGGCTCGGCGGACGCGAACGCGGCCCCGGACCCGGACTCGGCGGATCCGGAACCGGAACCGGACCCGCTGGACGCGGACCCGGACTCGGCGTCCGGAGGCCCGGCCGGTGACGGCACGGCCGGTGCAGCGCCCGGGGCGGCCGACGGGACGGCGGCCGGTACGGCGACGGGCGGGGCGGCGGTCGGCGGGACGAGCGGCGGGGTCTGCCGGCTGACGATGCGAGGCGGCTCCAGCACCTCGCCCTCGGCGGGCGCGGGGCGGGTGGTGCCGGGGACCCACCCGGTGCCACCCCAGTAACGGACGAAACCCGGGATGGACGGGTCCGGGTAGTAGCCCGGCATGGGGCCGACGGCGGTGTCCGCAGCGCCGCCGTTGGGTCGGTCCGTCATGCGGTTCTTCTTTCGTGGCAGCGCCGATGACGCTTGGAGCGCAGGCGGACAGTCGCCAGGCAGTCACAAAGGGTAGTACTTCCGCCCCGCCCTTCCCGCGGGTTCTCCGGAAAAACACTCCTTCCCGAACCCGTGTAAGAGCGCGCGGGCGGGCCGCTCTCCTCTCCCGAGGGGCCGAACGGCGGCCCGGTCGAGCGGAGAGGATCCGGCCATGGAGCAGACCCCGAGCGTGGTGGAACTGGAGCTGGACGTCGAGCTGGTGCTGTCGCCGGAGCGCAGCGTTCCGGTGCCGGCCCGGCTGTCGTACGGCAGCCACGACCCGCTGGCGGTGCACGTGACCTTCCACCTGGACACGGGCAACCCGGTGACCTGGGTGTTCGCACGGGAGCTGCTGGTGGAGGGGACGTTCCGGCCGTGCGGGCAGGGCGACGTCCGGATCTGGCCGAAGCGGTCGGGGCGGCGCGGGGTGCTGTGCCTGGCGCTGAGCTCCCCGGCGGGGGACGCGCTGCTGGAGGCGCCGCTGGCACCGGTGGCCGGGTGGCTGGAGCGGGCGCACCGGCTGGTTCCGCCGGGCGGTGAGCTGGCGGCCCTGGACATGGACCACTGCCTGGCCGAGCTGCTGGCGTGAACGGCGGGCGCGAGCGGCCCCACGCCCGGGTGAACGGTCACCCGGCCGCTGGGCTTCACGCCCGGGTGAACGGGCCCTGCGGCGTGCCAGGGCCTGCGGCGTGCCGGCCCTGCGGCGTGCCGGCCCTGCGGCGTGCCGGTGGGGCGCCGCCGACCGCTCGCCGGGTACGGCCACCGATCGGACGGGACGAGCGGGACGGTCCGGACGGCCACGGCACGCCGCGGGGGCGTGCCGACGCCGTACGTCCGTCCGGGAGGCCCTGGAGCCGGTCTTCGGAGGCGCGGGCAGTCAGGTGCCCCCACGCGCCCCCAGGAGGCCCCTGAGAGGCATCCGTGCACCTGCGAAGTCGCGCCCTAGGCGCGGACGCGCCCCTCGGAGCGGCGGCCGTCGGCCCAGGAGCCGGGGCGCTGTTCGGGCAGTCGCAGCAGCGGCTCCCCGGCGGCGCGGCGGCGCGCCGCGACCCGGGCGGCGGCAGCGGCCAGGAAGCCGACGCCGACCAGCGGGTAGACCGCGGCGGGGATCTGGGCGAGCGGCGCGAGGTGCTGGTCGAGGTCGCCCTTGTGCGGGACGACCCACATGGCGAAGGAGAGGAAGGCGAGCAGCGTCGCGCCGAAGATCGGCCGCCACCGGAGCCGCCGGACGGCGACCGGCCGGGAGCGTTCGTGGGCGGCCTCGGCGGCGAGCAGGACGAGCACCGGGACGCACCAGACCCAGTGGTGGGTCCAGCTGATCGGCGAGATGAGGACGGCGGTGACCGCGGCGCAGCAGATGCCCCAGGCCTCGCCGCGGGGCAGCCAGCGGGCGCTGCGGTGGGCCCAGGCGGCGGTGGCGAGTCCGGCGACGGCGACGGTGGCACCGGCGAGGGTGGCCAGGGTGCCGGGGTCGGCGGTGTGCAGCAGCCGGGCGACGGCGCCGCGGACGGACTGGTTGTCGACGATCTCGGTCTTGCCGACGCGGCTGGAGTCGTAGAGGTACTTCGTCCAGAAGCCCCAGGTGGCGTCGGGGAGCAGCAGGGCGCCGAGGGCGAAGGTGCCGAGGAAGGTGAGGCCGGCGGTGAGGGAGGCCCGGACGCGGCCGGTGATCATCAGGTAGACGGCGAAGAGGCCGGGGGTGAGCTTGATGCCGGCGGCGATGCCGATGGCGACGCCCTTGGGGAGGCGGTGCAGCGGTCCGGCGGCGGCCGTGCCGCGGCTGTCGGGGCGGTTGAGGTCCCAGAGGATCAGGCAGGCCAGGACGAGGTTGATCTGGCCGTAGCGCAGGGTGGTGAAGACCGGTTCGAGCCAGACGCCGAGGCCGGTGACCAGCAGGATGCCGATCGGGCGCACCTCCCGGCGGGGCCAGCCGACGAGCTTGAAGGAGAGGTGGGCGAGGACGCCGAGCAGGACGACGTTGCCGGCGGTGATCGCGACCCGGAGGACGCCGATGCCGAACCAGGTGGTCGGCACGAAGAGCATCGCGGCGAACGGCGGATAGGTGGCGGGCAGGTTCCACTCGGTGACCCGCAGCGCGTAGAGGTCGTGGCCGTCGGCGACGGCGGCGCCCTCCGCCCGGTAGACGATCATGTCGACCATCGAGGTGCCGACGAAGTGCCGGACGGTGGCGTAGGCGAGCAGCGAGACCACGGCGAGGGCGGCGGCCGCGGTGAGCGGGCCGCGCGGGGCCGCGCGGAGGGCCTGCAGCGGGGCCCGGAGCGGGTTCCGGAGCTGTCGGCGTCCGGTGTCCGGGGTGGGCCGGGACTGCTGTTCGGGCTGCCGGCCGGCCGTCCGGTCGGCCTCGCGCACCGCTGTCACATTCCGCTCCGTCCGCCGGTGAACCAGCTGCGACACTACCCGACGCGTCCCGCGGACCCCCAGGCCACGACGGCGGACGGCCGCCGCTCCACAGGTCGGAGCAGCGGCCGGCGGGGCGGCGGGACGGAGACAGGGCGGCGCCCTCCGGCCCCGTGCTCCGGAGGGTGCCGCCGTGTTCCGCGGCCTGCGTGCGGGCGGACGGGCGCCGCGCGCGGTCGCGGGGTCGGTCAGCCGGTGTAGGCGCCGAAGGCGCGGGTGAAGGCGAGCGGCTGCTGGTCGATGCTGCTGCAGGTGGCGTCGGCGAAGGCCTTGGCGCCGCCGGGGCAGGCCTTGTCGCGGGTGCCGGACCACATGGCCAGCCAGGCGAGGTGCTTGGTCTTGGCGAACTCGGCGAGCTGGGTGGCGTCGGCGACGGTGAAGACCTCGCTGGCGACGTCGTTGACGCCGATCATCGGGGTGACGGCGGTCTTGGCCCAGGCGGCGCTGTCGGAGAGGCCGAGGACGCCCTTGATCTGGGCCTGGGTGGCGGTGGCGGCGTCGATGGCGAACTTGCCCATGCGGCCCTGCGGGTTGGGGGCGGCGCCGTCGCCGTAGTCCATCGCCATGATGTTGACCGCGCCGACCTGCACGCCGTTGTCCTTGGCGTTGGAGACCAGGTTGATGCCGTCCTGGGTCAGGCCGCTGGGCAGGGCCGGCAGGGTGAAGGAGACGTCCAGGGCCTTGCCCTTGCCGGCGGCGGTGCGCTGGAGCTGGGCGATCGCCTGGGCGCGCCGGGTGTTGGCGGCGGTGTTGGCGAGGGCGCCGCCCTCGACGTCGAAGTCGACCTTGGTGAGGCCGTAGGCGTCGACGGCCTTCTGGTAGGCGGCGGCGAGCTCGCCGGCGGAGGAGCAGGCGGTGGCGAGCTCGCTGCCGTTGGCGCCGCCGAAGGAGACCCGGACGTCGCCGCCGGCCGCGCGGAGCGCGCCGATCTGGGCGGCCACCGCGTCGGTGTTGAGGTCGCTGACGCCGCCCCACTTCGGGGTGCAGCCGCCGCCGGAGACGACGAAGGCGAGGGTGTAGTGCTTCACGCCGGTGGCCTTGGCGGTGCCGACCAGGTCGAACGCCGGGTAGAGCGAGGTGTCGACGTAGGGGGCGAAGCGGCCGCCGCCGGGGGTGCCGGTGCTGGTGGGGGTCGGCGAGGCGGTGGTCTTCGTCGCGGTGGGGGTCGGGGTGGCGGTCGGCTTGGTGGTGCTGCCGGTGGGGCTGGGGGTCGGCTTCGGGGTGGCGGTGGTGGGCCGGCCGGAGGGGGTGGGGGCGGGGCCGGTGCTGCAGGACACGTCGTTGATCAGGCAGTGGCCGGGCTCGGCCTGGGCGCCGCCGGAGCCCTGGACGACGAAGCCGACGTCGACGGTGCGGCCGGCCTCGATCCGCTTGTTCCAGGACTCGGGCTTCACGGTGACGTGCTGGCCGGAGGCGGTGTAGCTGGCGTTCCACAGCGAGGAGATCTTGGCGCCGGCCGGCAGGTCAAAGCTGAGCGTCCAGCCGTCGATCGCGGCGGAGGTGGAGTTGCTGACCACGTACTGGCCGGTGTAGCCGCTGTCCCAGGTGCTGGTGCGGCTGTACACGGCGCCGAGCGAGGCGGCGCTGGCGGACGAGGCGAGGGCGGCCACGCCGCCCGCGACGAGCACGGTGGCGATCGCGGAGGCCCCGAGGACGGCGCCCTTGCGGCTGCGACGGCGGTGGCCCTGGCGTCGGACGGGCTGGCTCGGCATGTCGGGTACCTCCGCTGAGAGGGGTCGGGCCGGGTCCTGGCCGACCCGGGCGCCGCCGACGCTACCGGCCCGTAAACCCCGTGAAACCGCTGCTCAGGAAGGGGTGAGCCTCTCTTAGGGAGCTCTTAAGGCCAGGGCCCCGGCCTCGTGGGGCGCGGCCGGGCCCCACGGCCCGACAGGCCACGGCACACCCGCGGTCCGCTACTCGACCCCGGCGGTGCGGCGGCGGCCGGGCCGTACCCGCCGCCGCCGGCCGGCCCGCGGGGTGTCGCCGGACGGGCGGGTCTGCAGGCGCAGCCGGATCTCGGCGCCGCCGAGGCCGGCGGACCGGCCGAGGGCGAGGTCGCCGCCGGTGGCCTCGGTGAGCTTGCGGACGATGTCCAGGCCGAGGCCGGTGGAGCCCTCGCCGCCGTGGCCGGAGCCCCGTTCGATGGCGGCCTCGGGGTCGGTGAAGCCCGGTCCGGCGTCGCCGACCAGCACGATGACGGAGCTCTCGGTGGCGAGCACGTCGACGGAGAAGGCGGTGCCCATGGCGGTGTGCCGGAAGACGTTGCCGAGCAGGGCGTCGACGGCGGCGGCGAGGTCGCCGCGCTGCACGGGGACGTGGACGGGTGCGTCGGCGCCGGCGAGCTGCCAGGGCCGGCCCTCGTCCTCGGCGAGCGCGGACCAGAAGCCGACCCGTTCGCGGATCACCTCGGCGGCGTCGCAGCCGAGTTGGACGGCGGGGGTCTCGTCGCGGCCGCGCCGGGCGGAGCGGATGATCTGGTCGACCTCGCGTTCCAGCTGGGCGACCGCGTGCCGGGTGGCGTCGGCGGCGTCGCCGTTGCCGAGCGAGGCGGCGTTGAGCCGCAGCACGGTGAGCGGGGTGCGCAGCCGGTGCGAGAGGTCGGCGGCCAGTTCGCGTTCGGCGGCGAGCAGGTGGACGACCCGGTCGGCCATCGCGTTGAAGGCGTGGCCGGCCTCGCGGAGTTCCTCGGGGGCGCCCTTGGCGCGGGCGTCGTCGACGGGCACCCGGACGGCGAGGTTGCCGGCGCCGAGCGAGCGGGCGGCGCCGGCGAGGCGGCGGGCGGAGCCGACGATCCGGGCGCCGAGCCGGTCGGCGACCAGGACGGCGATCGCGACCAGGGCGAGGGCGACGAGCGAGAGCACCAGCCAGGCGGTGCCGACGCCGCGGCTGAGGTCGGCCTCGGCGACGTACACCTCGACGACGGCGATCCGGCCGCCCTCGACGGCGACCGGCTGGAGCAGGGCGAAGCCGCCGGCGACCCGGACGGTGAAGGCCCGTCCGCTGCCGTCGCTGCGGTCCCCGCCCGCGGTGGCGAGGTCGGCGGCGGCGACGGCGCGGGCGATCGGGTCCTGGTCGGTGGTGATGGCGAGGGCCGGGCCGAGGGCCGCGGCCTGGCGTTCGGCGGCGGTGAAGGCGCGGTCGCTGGCGGTCTGCTGGACCATCAGCCCGAGCGGGATGAGGAAGGCCAGCGCGACCATCGTGGTGCCGGCGACGGCGGCCTTGACGAGGGCCCAGCGCAGCGAGCGGGTGAAGCGGGGTCTCGTGGCGGGTGAGGTGTCCGCGGCCGTGGCGTCCCCGCCGGTCGGCCCGGTGCCGGGGGGCGTCATGTCAGGCGGCCCACCGGGTCGGCGACCGTGCCGCTCGGGGCCTCCAGCCGCACGCCGACGCCGCGGACGGTGTGCAGGTAGCGGGGCCGGGAGGCGGTCTCGCCGAGTTTGCGGCGCAGCCAGGACAGGTGCACGTCGATGGTCTGGTCGCCGCCGTAGGTCTGGCGCCAGACCTCGGCGAGTATCTCCTTGCGCGGCACGACGACGCCGGGCCGGGCGGCGAGGAAGGCCAGCAGGTCGAACTCACGGCGGGTCAGGTCGAGCGACCGGCCGTCGAGCGCGGCCTCGCGGCGCTGCACGTCGATGGCGAGTCCGCCGACCCGGAGGACCTGGGGGGCGGGGGCGCTGCCGCCGCCGAGGCGGCGCAGCACGGCCGCCATCCGGGCCGTCAGGTGCTCGGGCGAGAACGGCTTGACGAGGTAGTCGTCGGCGCCGGCGTTGAGCAGGCGGACGATCTCGGCCTCGTCGTCGCGGGCGGTGGAGATGATGACGGGCACGTTGGTGAGGCCGCGGATCATCTTGAGCGCTTCGCTGCCGTCGAGGTCGGGCAGGCCGAGGTCGAGGATCACCAGGTCGCAGCCGACCTGGGCGACCTCCCGCAGTGCCTCCAACGCGGTGCCCACGCTGCGCACCGCGTGGCCGGTCTCGGCGAGGTGTCGGATCAGCGCGGAGCGTACGAAGGGGTCGTCCTCGACCACGAGCACTGTTGCCATGGCCCTGCACGGTACGGCATGGGCCCCCCATTGGTCTGTACCTCGGGCGTTATGCGTTGATTGCCCGTGCTCCGGCGCGGACGTTTCACAGGGTTGCCGCAACCTTTCACAGGATTGCCGGGCCCGGGGCGCTGCGGCCGCGCGGGATGCGGCAGGATGTGCGGACGATGCGGAGCGGACTGGTACAGATCGGCGCCTGGGCGGTGGCCACCGGAGCGGCGGTGGCGCTGTCCTGGTACGGCGTGCACACGGTGCTGACCGAGGCGGGTTTCGAGCGGCCGCAGGCGGTGCCGCTGCCGTCCTCGACGACGCAGGCGGCGGCGAGCCTGCCGCCGGCGGCCTCGGCGACGGACTCGGGCGAGGAGCCGGGGTCGACCGCACCGGCCGACCCCTCGCCCTCCGCGTCCTCGGCACCGCCCTCGCCGTCGGCGGCGCCGACGCTGCCGAGTCCGATCCGGTCGGCCTCGCCTACGGTGAAGCCGCCGTCGCCGTCCTCGGTGCGCAGCTACCTGGTGCCGGGCGGCCGGGTGGCGTTGGACATCCACCCGGACCGGGCGGACCTGGTCTCGGCGACGCCGGACGCGGGCTGGCAGGTCCAGGTGTGGAACGGCGACCACTGGATGCGGATCGACTTCTCCAAGGACGACAAGGCCAACTCGGTGTTCGTCACCTGGAACGGCCACCCGCCGGACGTCCAGACCGTCGTCCGCTGACCTCCCGCCGCTCCGGCCGCCCCGGCGGTCGCTCAGGCGGCGGAGCCGGCGCCGGGGCGGGCGACGTATCCGGGGAGGTAGGGGCCGGTGTAGCCGGTCCGGTCGACCAGGGTGTGGCGGACGGGGCCGCCGTCGCCGACGGCGGCGAGCACGACGGTGCCGTGGCGGTCGCTCAGTTCGTGGGGTTCGGTGACGGCCGCGGCGCCGCGGTCCACGGCGTAGTCGAAGGCCCAGTGCACGTCCGGCACCCGCAGCACGACCTCCAGCACGCCCTCGCCGTGCTCGGCGAGGTGGCGGGCGAGCCTGCCGCCGGTGCCGGCGGGCGAGCTGACCACCCAGCGGGCGCCGCCGGCCTCCAAAACGTACGCGCGCAGCTGCGGGTTGCCGGTCTCCGGTCCGGTGTAGGCGGTGCAGTGCAGGCCGAGGGCGGTGCGGTAGTGGTGGGCGGCGCGGCGGGCGTCGCGGACGGCGAGGACGAGGGCGTCGGTGGCGGCGAGCGGGCCCGCCCCGGTGGGCGGTGCCCCGGGCGAGGGGCAAGGGCGGAGGGCGTAGCGGGTGTTGGCGATGTGCGCGGTCATGGCAGGGCCTCCCCGGGTCGCCCCGGGGACGGTTCGGGGGCGGAGCGGCCGCCCGCCGGGGTGTGCAGGAGGGTGGCGCGGCTCCTCGGGGCGCGCAACTGTTCCGTTTCCTCCTGGGCAAGGTGCCCCCGGGGGCCGGAGAATGGCCGCACCCACTGGACAGATTGCCCACCGGGACGACCGACCGTCGGACCGGCCGGCGGACGGAGCGGTTGTGCACTCACCCAACGACGCGATCGACGCACTCGACGGAAAGCTGATCAGGCTGCTGAGCGAGGAGCCGCGGATCGGTGTGCTGGAGTGCTCCCGGCGGCTGCAGGTGGCGCGCGGCACGGTGCAGGCCCGGCTGGACCGGCTGCAGGCGCGCGGGGTGATCGGGGGTTTCGGTCCGCAGGTGGATCCGGCGGCGCTCGGCTACCCGGTGACGGCCTTCGCGACGCTGGAGATCTCGCAGGGCCAGGGCAGTGACGTGCGGGCCCATCTGGCGGCGGTGCCGGAGGTGTTGGAGCTGCACACGATCACCGGGCAGGGCGACATGCTGGTGCGGATCGTCGCGCGGTCGAACGCGGACCTGCAGCGAGTGATCGACCGGGTGGTGGGTTTCGACGGGATCGTCCGGGCGTCCACCGCGATCGCCCTGGAGAACCCGGTGCCGTACCGGATCCTGCCGTTGGTGGAGCAGGCCGCCCGGGAGTGACCCGGCGCGGCCCGGGCCGCCCGCGGAGCGGCCCCGACGCGGGGTCAGCAGCTGGGCACGGAGCCGCCGCCGTCGAGGGCGTCGAGTGCGGCGACGGCGGAGGCGAGGGTCGCCACCGGGATCAGCCGCAGGCCCTGCGGGGTGTCGACCTTGGCGTCGGAGCACTCCGAGGCGGGGACGAGGAAGACGGTGGCGCCGTCCCGGGCGGCGGCCCGGGTCTTCAGGGCGACGCCGCCGACCGCGCCGATCACGCCCTGGTCGTCGATGGTGCCGGTGCCGGCCACCACCCGGCCGCCGGTGAGGTCGCCGCCGCGGCCGTTCCCGGCGATCTTGTCGATGATGCCGAGGCTGAGCATCTGGCCGGCGCTGGGGCCGCCGATGTCGCCGAGGTCGATCTTCACGGTGACCTGGGACGGCGAGAGGTGAAGGTAGGAGAGGGCGGCGGCGGTGGCGCTGTCCTGGGACTCGGCCATCTGCTGGGCGGTCTCCTGCTCGGCCTTGCCGGGGTTGCTCTGCGGGTAGACGGCCTCGGTCGGCAGCACCGCCTCGTCCTCGCGGATCCAGGCCCGCAGGGCGTCGCGGAAGCTGATCTTCTCACCGGCGTTGGTGGCGGAGATGGTGGTGGCGAGCAGCTCGCCGCCGGTGGTCCGCACCGGGGTGCCGGTGACGGTGATGACCGGCACCCCGTTGTAGCTGCCGAGGGTGTTCGCGGTGACGCCCGGCTGGGTGAGCGTGAACGGCAGCGGCACGAACGCCGTGACCCCGAACAGCGCGAGCACCAGGACGGTGCACAGCGCCAGGGCGCGGGTCTTGGGGGCGGTCAGGGCCGTGGGCAGCTTCGCAGGAGACACATCCCGCATCGAACCACACCGGCGGTGCCGCCGGGCCCGCGGTACGGGGTCAGCGCAGCGCGTCGGCGACCTCGGTGGCGGCCTCGACGACGCGCGGGCCGACCCGCTCGGGCACCAGGCCGTTGAGCATCACGACGCCGACGCTGCCTTCGATGCCGCTGAGGCCGATCAGGGCGGCCGCGGCACCGCTCGCGCCGGACTGCTCCTCCGCGCGGGTGATCACGAAGCCCTGGTCGGGGCGGCGCTGACTGGGGAAGCCGCGGGCCTCCAGGATGGCGCGGCCGGCGGCGCTCTCGTCGAGCGGGTGGCGCAGGCCCGTCCGGTAGGCGACGTGGAAGTCGGTCCAGCTGGGTTCGACGACGGCGACGGCGAGCGCCTCGTTGCCGTCCACCAGGGTGAGGTGGGCGGTGGCGCCGAGGTCCTCGGCGAGGCTGCGCAGGGCCGGCAGTGCGGCCTCGCGGAGCAGCGGGTGGACGCGGTGGGCGAGGCGGAGCACCCCGAGGCCGACTCTGGCCCGGCCGCCGATGTCGCGGCGGACGAGGCCGTGCTGTTCCAGGGTGGCCAGCAGCCGGTAGACGACGGTGCGGTTGACGGCGAGCCGGGCGGCGAGCTCGGTCACGGTCAGGCCGCGCTCGGAGTCGGCGAGGAGCTTGAGGACCCGGACCCCTCGGTCCAGGGTCTGGGAGGTTTCGGCAGTCACGACGCGCAAGTCCTTTCCGCGGCGGGCACCGGCGCCGGCGTGGGGCTCGGGCCGGGACGGAGGTGTCACGCGCAGGTGGGTGTCCGCGCTGGAGCAGCTGGCTCGGCGCCATCGACGAGGGCACAGCTCCGCGGTGCTCTTCTCGGGGTGGGGGTGGTCCGTCGAGCGAGCGTGGGGAGAAGGTAGTGAACTCTTCGCACGCTGCGGAAGTAGTTGTCCAAAATTCGGTCATCATCGACGCAAAGTCGAGACGCAAATACGGACATTAAGCCCACATTCCGGGCCCTGAATGGCTCAGGTGTTCGATATCTGACCGGACTCCGGACACGGCGGCCCTCGGACCGGGGCGCTCAGAGCAGGTTCCGGCCGACCGTCCAGAGCGCCGCCGCGGTCAGCAGTGCGGCGACGGTGCGGGGGCCGAGGCGCAGCCGCCAGGTCCGGCCGGCCAGGCCGTGCCGCAGTCGGACGAGGTACCAGGCGGCGACGAAGGGCAGTGCGAGCAGCAGGGCGGCGTTGTCGTGCCAGGCCGCGGACAGGTCGCCGTGCAGCAGGTCCCAGGCCGCCCGGGTGCCGCCGCAGCCGGGGCACTGCAGGCCGGTGAGGCGGTGGAAGGGGCAGAAGGGCAGGGCCTGCCCGGGCAGGTGGGGGTCGCGGGTGTACAGGTACCCGGCGCCGGCGAGGGCGGCCGCGAGCAGGCCGAGGGGGCCGGCCGCCGGGTGCCGCGGGAGCGCGGCACGACGGCGGGCACCCCCGCCCGCACTGCTCGCGGGGCGGGGGTGCGGCCGGGTCCGGGCGGGGCGCACGGTCAGGCGCGCAGCGTGCGGCCCTGGGCGTCGGTGCGGGTGTCGCTGACCAGGAAGAGGATGCCGTCGATCAGGGCCCAGACGCCGAGACCGCCGCAGGTGAGCAGCTGGGCGACACCCATGCCGACGTGGCCGGTGTAGAAGCGGCCGATGCCGAAGCCGCCGAGGAAGATCTGCAGGAGGCCTGCGACGACCTTCGACTTGTCGGACAGCTCGGGGTTCTGGGCGGTGTACGCCACGGGGTGACTCCTCGTTCGGTGCGCGGCCGGCCCGCCGTGCGGGACGGCCGGGTCTCGGCATGTGGGACGGGGCGCCGGTCCGTCACCTCGTGGAGGTCCGTACCGGAGCCGGGCACGCGGAAGATTAACGGATCGTATGACCGCGTGTCTCCACACTTTCTTTGCCAAGTCGGGAGACTCCGCCCGGGCCCCCGTCACCCCGAACGGGCGTCAGCCCTTCGCCCACTCCCGGATCTTCGCGATCCGCGCCTTCAGCTGGTTCGCCGTGGCCTGCGCGGTCAGCGGTCCGCCGCACTGCCGGCGCAGCTCGTTGTGGACGGTGCCGTGCGGCTGGTTGGTGCGGTGGTGCCAGGCGGCGACCAGCGCGTTCAGCTCCTTGCGCAGCTCGCGCAGCTCCTGATGGGTCACCACCGGCCGCTGCTCGGCGGGCAGTTCGACCAGGTCGGCCTCCTCGGCCGGCTTGGCCTTGGAGCGCTGGATCTGCCGGTGCTGGCGCTTCTGCAGCAGCATCTGCACCTGGTCCGGCTCCAGCAGGCCCGGGATGCCGAGGTAGTCCTCCTCCTCCTCGCTGCCCGGGTGCGCCTGCATGCCGAACTCCATGGCGTTGTACAGCACCCGGTCGAAGACCGCGTCGCTGCCGAGCGCCTCGTAGGAGAACTCCTCGCCGCCGGCGTCCGGCCCGTCGTTGGCCTTCTCGGCCTCGGCGAGCAGCCGGTCCTCCTCGTCGAAGAGTCCCTCGCCCTCCTTCTTCGGCCGGTCGAGGACGTGGTCGCGCTGCAGCTCCATCTCGTTGGCGAAGCCGAGCAGCATCGGGATGGTCGGCAGGAAGACGGAGGCCGTCTCGCCGCGCTTGCGGGCCCGCACGAAGCGGCCGACGGCCTGCGCGAAGAACAGCGGGGTGGAGATCGAGGTGGCGTACACGCCGACGCACAGCCGGGGCACGTCGACGCCCTCGGACACCATGCGGACGGCCACCATCCAGCGCGAGGTGCCGGCCGAGTAGTCGGAGATCCGCTTGGAGGCCTCCGCCTCGTCGGAGAGGACGAGGGTGACCTTCTCGCCGCTGATCTCGCGCAGCAGCTTGGCGTAGGCGCGGGCCACGTTCTGGTCGGTGGCGATGACCAGGCCGCCGGCGTCCGGGATCGCCTTGCGCACCTCGGTGAGCCGCCGGTCGGCGGCCTGCAGCACGCTGGGGATCCACTCGCCCTGCGGGGAGAGCGCGGTGCGCCAGGCCTGGGCGATCAGGTCCTTGGTCATCGGCTCGCCGAGCCGGGCCTCCAGCTCGTCACCGGCCTTGGTGCGCCAGCGCATGTTGCCGCTGTACGAGAGGAAGATCACCGGGCGGACGACGTGGTCGGCCAGCGCGTGCCCGTAGCCGTAGGTGTAGTCCGCGACGGACTTGCGCAGGCCGTCGGTGTCCGCCTCGTACGCCACGAACGGGATCGGGTTGGTGTCCGAGCGGAACGGCGTACCGGTGAGCGCGAGCCGCCGGGTGGCGGGCTCGAAGGCCTCGAAGCAGGCCTCGCCCCAGGACTTCGAGTCACCGGCGTGGTGGATCTCGTCCATGATGACGAGGGTCTTGCGGGCCTCCGTGCGGTTGCGGTGCAGCATCGGGTTGACCCCGACGCCCGCGTAGGTCACGACGATGCCCTGGTAGTCCTTGGAGAGCGGGCCCGAGGAGTACGCCGGGTCCAGCCGGATGCCTATCCGGGCCGCGGCCTCCGCCCACTGCTTCTTCAGGTGCTCGGTCGGCGCGACGACCGTCACCTGCTGCACCAGGTGGTTGTGCAGCAGGTAGGAGGCGAGGGTCAGGGCGAAGGTGGTCTTTCCCGCGCCCGGGGTGGCGACCGCGAGGAAGTCGCGCGGCTGCTTCTCGATGTACGTGTCGAGCGCACCCTGCTGCCAGGCCCGGAGCTTGCCGGCCGTGCCCCAGGGGGCACGGCCGGGGAAGGCCGGCGACAGGTGGTGCGAGGCGTTCGACGTGCCGGCCGGGCGGACGGGCGCGTGCGGCGAGGCAACGTCGGAGAACAGCGGCGACATCGGGGAGGCGGCGGCGGTACTCACGGGCTCCGGAGGGGATCGTCGCAGGTCAGGGCGGTCTTCGCGGCCCCAGCCCGCTGTCGGGCGGTGGTCGGACAACCAGCCCAGCCTACCGGGCCGCGCCGGTTCGCCCGCTCAGGCTCGACCCTCGTGCAGCGCCCGCAGCCGCTCCGCGATCACCCCGACGTCGGTGGTTTCGCCGGCCGCCACGGCCACCACCAGCTCGTACGCCGCGTCCTGGTCGACACCGGCCATGTCGGTGCCCGCGAGGTCCAGCAGGACGACCGCGCCCATCCACGCGGTCCGCTTGTTGCCGTCCACCAGGGGGTGGTTCGAGGCCACCGCGTGCAGCAGTGCGGCGGCCTTCTCGAAGACGCCCGGGTAGACCTCCACCCCGAACATCCCGGCGGACGGCCGGTGCGCGGCGGAGTCCAGCAGGCCGGGCTCGCGGAGCTCGGCCGGACGGCCCCGGCAGGCGAAGGCGGCGAGCTCCAGCAGCTCGGCGGTCTCCAGGCGGTTCACTCCCCCAGCCTCCTCAGCAGTTCGGCGTGGCACTCGGCGTACTTGGCGCCCAGGCGCCGGATCTCGGCCCGCCGCAGGTCGGCCTCGCGGCGCTCCTCCTGCGGCCCCCGGGCGTGCTGCGGACGGCCGCCGCCCTCGGGCGGCCGGCCGGTGGTCTGCTCGGTCATGCGCCGGGACGCTACCGGCGGCGCGGCCCGGACCGGTACCGGATTTCGGCGCCGGGTCCCGGCCCGCCGGGTCGGCCGGCCGGTGCGGGTGACCGGGCTCACAGCCCCCGCCCGGTAAGGACGGTCCGCCGTCCCGCTCTCCCCTCCCGACGGGCCGCACCCCGGCCGTCACAGAATCCACACACGTCACACGTTCCGCCCGCGAACTTCGGGGCAGGACGACACCGGGAGGAACCGCCATGACAGCTGCGCCCATCGTCGTCGAACAGGTCGTCCAGGCCCGCCTCTACGTCACCACCCACCGCACCGCCGTGCTCCGGGTGGCCCTGCGCTACCGGTCCGACGACCCGCTGGCCGTCCGGATGGCCTTCCCCGCCGAGTTCTCCCTGGACGGCACGCCGCTGCCCGAGGCCCCGCCGGAGGTCGAGTGGGTCTTCGCCCGGTGGCTGCTGGCCGCCGGCCTGGACGCCCCGAGCGGCATGGGCGACGTGCACCTGCGGCCCGCCGCGTCCGGGCGCACCATGCTGGAGCTGCGCTCCGCCGAGGGCGTGGCCCTGCTCCAGTTCGACGGCGCCCAGCTGCGGCACTTCCTCGCGGAGACCCTCCTCGCCGTCCCGGAGGGCGACGAGGCCCTGCTGCTGGACGCCGACCGCGCGCTCGCCGAGCTCCTCGGCTGACGGCGGCCCCGGGCGCCTCAGGCGGAGAGCTTGCGCATCAGCCGCACCCCCTGCCCCGGGGTCATGTGCGGCAGGTACGCCTTGCCGATCGCCCGGGTGATCGCGGGCAGCGCCGCCGGGTCGGGGTAGACCATGTACATGGGCCGGTACTCGGGCTGGAACTTCGCCTTGAAGGCGAGCAGCGAACGGAAGCCGTACACCGGCTCCAGCGCCTTGCCCATCCAGTCGAGCATCCGCTGCAGGGCGGTCGGCGGCTCGCCGCCGCGGTCGGCGCGGGCCAGCGGCGCCCCGGAGAGGCTGAGGAACTGCGCGCCCTCCTCCTTGAAGCCGAGCGCGGCCGAGGCGATCAGGAACTCCATCACCCCGCGGAAGCCCTCCGCGCGGCGGCGCATGAAGTCCAGTGTCCAGCCGACCGGCTGCCCGGCCCCGTAGACCGGCATCCAGCTGGTCAGCCCGTGCACGGTGCGGTCGCCGTCCACCGCGACGAGCATCCGCACCGCCGGGTCGTCGAGCTCGGCCAGCCCGCCCAGGGTGAAGCCCATCTCGGGCAGGCCCTTGTCGGAGACCCACTCCTCGGAGATCGAGCGGATCTGGTCGCGGATGCCGATCGGCGCCTCCCGGTAGGTCCACCACTCGGCGGTGATGCCCTGCTTGCCGGCCTTGTTCAGCGAGGTCCGGATGTCCTGCCACTTCTTGCCGGTGAAGGCCAGGTCGGGCAGCGGCACCACGGTGTCCTCGGCGACCTGCAGCGAGCGCCAGCCGAGCTGCTCGGCGGCCTGCCGCGCGTCCGCGGAGACGCTGTAGAAGCACGGCGTCCAGCCCCGGGCGTCGCAGTAGCGGGCGAAGCCGGCGACCGCCCGCCGCCGGGCCTCCGGCTCGCCGAACGGGTCCCCGGTGGTGAGCGCCACGGTGGCGATCACCCGGTACGGCACCGCGGCCCGGCCGTCCCCGTCGAACCAGTAGTGGTTGCCGTCCCAGGTGGAGATGAAGGAGAGCGTCGAGCCGCCGTACTCGGTGAGCAGCGCGCGGGCCCGGGCCGCGTCCTCGGCGTCCGCGTGCACCACCGGGCGGCGGAAGGCCACCAGCAGCGCGGTCAGCGCCACCGCCCAGAACACCAGCCCGACCGCGATCTCCAGGGCCTGCGCGCCGCCGCCGGCGGCGATCGGCCGGTCCGGCAGCAGTTCGTCGTAGGCGGGCGGCAGCAGCACCGAGGGCAGGCCTGCCGCCAGCCCCGCGGCCGTGGCGTCCGGCTCGTACTGGTCGCGGATCAGCCAGCCGATGCCGACGTACGCGGCGCAGCAGACCGCCAGGGCGCCGCCGACGACGGCGGCCAGCCGGTCGCGCACCCGCGGCGCCGTCCGCTGGTCGAAGCTGCGCCGGGTGACGGCCTGCAGCACCAGCATCGCGACGGGCAGCAGCAGCGCCTCGCCGACGAGCTCGAAGAGCAGCCCGGTGCCGCCGTCCGCGGCGAAGTCGTCGTAGTTGATCGCCAGCAGCCAGCCGAGCACCCCGACCCAGGCGAGCTCGGTGAGCACCGTGAGCCACCAGGCGAGCCGCAGTCCGCGGCGCAGGCCCTCGGCGAGGACGAGCAGCAGGACGGGCACCAGGGCGGCCATCAGCCGGCCCGGGGAGTCGAAGTAGCGGACGGCGGAGTGGGCGTGCGCGCAGGCCCTGGCCGACCCGGCGCAGGCGTCGGCGACCTCCGCCGAGGACGGGACGTGCGAGAAGTACAGGTCGGCGAGGGTGTTGAAGGGGCCGATGGCGTCCCGGTAGAGGGAGGCGACCAGCGGCCCGAGCGCGGTGGCGGCGAGGGTGAGCGCCACCAGCACCCGGGTCTCGGTGTGCGAGGCGCGGTGCGGGCGGTGTCCGCGGTGGCGGTGCGCCAGGGTGCCGGCGGCCAGCCCGGCGAGCACCGCGGCGACCCGCTGGACGCCCTGCAGGTGCCCGACGTAGAGCATCAGCACCAGCGGCACCAGGACGACCACCAGCCGCAGCCGGCGCCGCCAGAGCGCGGTCAGCCGGAAGCTGACGACCGCGCCGAGGGCGAACACGCCGATGGTCGGGCCGACGGCGATCTGGTCCTGGATCGCCTTCGTCCAGCCGAGGTCGGCGGAGACGCCGAGCCGGACGGCGGCGGTGCCGAGCAGGGTGCCGGCGATCTGCCCGCCGAGCAGCACGGCCGCCGCGGCGGCGGTGCCGAGCCGCAGTTCGGCGAACGGCCCGAAGACCGCCAGCAGCAGCGTGGTGACCACGTACGAGCCGATGCCGGAGCACCAGAACAGCGAGCTCACCGGTGTCCACCAGTGGCCGTCGGCGAGGCTCGGGATGCCGACGCCGACGTACGGCAGCAGGGAGTCGGACGGCCCGGTGCCGAGGCTGCGGGTGGCCGCGCCGACCACCCACAGGACGGCGATCAGGGCGAGGGTGAGCGGGGCCCGGCGCAGTTGGGCGAGGGCGGCCGCAGCGAGCCGGGCGGGGCGGCTGCCGTACTCGGGCTCCGGCCGGGCGGGCGCCCGGTCGGTGTCCGCGGTGGTGCGGTCGGTCATGTGATCAGTCCCGTCTGCTGGGCGAGCCAGGTCACGTTGTCGGCGAGTCCGGCGCGGAAGGTGTTCCAGTCGTGGCCGCCCGGAACGGTCATGGAGCGGGCCTTCATCCCGGCCGCGACGGCCGCGGCGTGCACCGTGCGCTGCTGCGGCCCGTACTCGCCGTCCTCGTCACCGACCACGAAGGTCGCCGCGGTGTCGGGGAACCGCTCGCGGGCCATCACGTGCAGCGGGTCGACGGCGTCGAAGGCGGCCTCGTCGCCGCCGAAGGCGCGCTGCACGGTCTGCTGGTGGCTGCCGAGGGTGGGTTCGCGCTGGCCGGAGATGTCGAGGAAGGTGCCGTACACCCGCGGGGCGTTGACGGCGAGCTGGAGGGCGCAGGTGCCGCCGAGCGAGAGCCCGCCGATCGCCCACGAGCGGCGGCCCTGCGCGGTCTGCAGGTGGCGGCGGGTCCAGTCGGGGACGTCCTCGGCGAGGTAGGTCTGGGCGCGGGCGATCCGGGAGTCCATGCACAGGCTGTTGCCCCAGGTGGAGCCGGTCTGGTCGACCATCAGCACGATCGGCGCGAGGCCGCCGTGCGCGGCGGCGAAGTCGTTCATGGTGGTCTCCAGCTGCCCGGAGGAGACCCAGTCGGAGGGGCTGCCGGGCTGGCCGGCCATCAGCACCAGCACCGGCAGCAGCGGTCGGGGGCTGGCCCGGTAGGCGGGCGGCAGCCAGACGTAGGCGTCGCGGGCGTCGAACCCGGACTTCGCGCCGGGGATCGGCGTCCTGGCGAGGGTGCCGCGGGCGGGCAGGCCGGGCGGCGGGTGCCAGACCTGCGCGAGGGCTCCGCCGGGCGGGGCGGCGACGGTGTGCGGGTCCCGGCCGGTGGGCAGCGCCTCGGTGGCCGGGGCGAGCATCGCGCGGAGCGTGCCGTACTCGTCGTAGAAGCGGTTGACCTGGGAGGCGGCCATGACGCCGACCAGCAGGGCGGCGACCGGGACGAGCACCTTGCCGGCGGTGCGCGGCGGCACGGTCGGCACGAAGCGGGCGACGGCGAGGGCGAGGCCGAGCAGGGCGAGCGCGATCCAGGCGGTGACCTCGTCGGGCAGCCCGCCGGCGAACGGCTGCCACCAGCTGTTGACGGTCAGGGCGGTGAGCACGCCGCCGGCGGCCGCGGCGAGGACGGCGGCGGGCAGCCGCAGCGGCCACCAGCGCGGCGCGGGGACCAGGACGAGCAGCAGCAGCGCGGCGCTGCCGGCGACCAGCAGGGCGTAGGGGACGACGCCGGTGGTGATCGGCCAGTCGAGCGGGTTCCAGGAGGCGAGGCTGCGGTCCACGGTCTGCTCCCCCTGCCGGTCAGGCCGTGGCGGCGCGGACGAGGTGGGCGTAGACCACCACGTTGCCGTCGTAGCCGTGCTGCCTGGTGAAGCCGCCGCCGCAGGTGATCAGCCGCAGCTGGGCGTTGGGCGAGGCGCCGTAGACCTTCCGGTCGGGGAAGTCCTTCTTCGGGTAGACCTCCACGCCGTCGACGGCGAAGTGGGCGGTGGTGCGGTCGGCGCGGACGACCTCCACCTGGTCGCCGCGGTGCAGGGTGCCGAGCCGGTAGAAGACGGCCGGGCCGTCGGCGGTGTCGACGTGGCCGGCCAGCACGGCGGTGCCGCTCTCGCCGGGGGCGGTGCCGGCCGCGTACCAGCCGGCCAGGTTGTCGTCGTCCTCGGGCGGCGGCTGCAGCCGGCCGTCGTCGTCGAGGGCGAGGCCGGTGACGGGCGCGTCGATGCCGGCGCTGCGGATCCGGATCCTGGTCGGCGCGGAACGGGGCATCGGCGGGGCGACGACCATGGGCAGCCCGAGGGCGTCGACGCCCTGTTCGGCGGTGGGCAGCGGGGGCAGGATGCCGCCGCCGTGCAGCATCCAGGCACCGAGCACCAGGGCGGCGCCGGCCGCCAGCGTGCCCGGCCAGGGGCTCCTGCGCTGTCCGCCCAACCCGTGCTCCCGTCCGCCGGTCCGCCCTGCGCGGCCCGTCTCAAGTGAAGGGCCGTCAGCCGACCGGGACATCCGCCGCTGCCCCGCCCGGGTGAGGCCCGTTCCGGCGGCGGCGCACGGCGGGCAGCCGCGGGCGGGTGACGAAGCCCTCGGCCATCGCGTTGGCCAGGCCGATCGCGAACAGCTCGGTGGACTTCTCGTAGAGCAGGTAGCGCGGCTGCCAGTCGGGCCGGTACTTGGCGTTGGCCCGGTACAGCGACTCCAGCTGCCACCAGCGGGAGAGGAAGCGCAGGACGGCCCGCCACAGCCGCAGCACCGGCCCGGCGCCGAGCCGGCCGCCCTCCTCGAAGACCGCCCGGAACATGGCGAAGTTCAGCGAGACCCGGGCGACCTGCAGCTCGCCGGCGGCGCCGCGCAGCAGCAGCTCGGTGACCATGAACTCGACCAGGCCGTTGTCGGACTCCCGGTCACGGCGCATCAGGTCCAGGGAGAGCCCGTGCCCGCCCCAGGGGACGAAGCTGAGCAGGGCGCAGGTGCGGTCGTTCTCGTCCCGGCACTCGATCATCAGGCAGTCGCCGTCGGCGGGGTCGCCGAGCCGGCCGAGCGCCATCGAGAAGCCGCGTTCGGTGCGGCCGTGCCGCCAGGCGTCGGCGAGCCGGATCAGGTCGGCCATCTCCCCGTCGGGGATGTCGCGGTGATGGCGGACGACGGCGCGGTACCCGGCCTTGCGGACCCGGCTGTGCGCCTGCCGCAGCGGCCGCATGGCGCGGCCCTCCAGGGTGAAGCCGGCCGTCTCGACGACCGCCTCGTCGCCGAACTCCAGGGCGCGCAGCCCGGCGACCCGGGTGTAGGCGGTGGCGGCGGCCTCCCCGGCGCCGGTGACGGCCGGGATCCAGCCCTGCTCGCGCAGCCGGCGGTGCCAGACCTCGATCGCCTGCGGCCAGGCCTCCGGGTCGCCGATCGGGTCGCCGGAGGCGAGGGCGACGCCGTTGACCACCCGGTGCAGCACGGCGGCCTTGCCGGACGGGGACCAGCAGACCGCCTTGTCGGGGCGGAGCGCGAAGTAGCCGAGCGAGTCACGGGCGCCGTGCCGGGCGAGCAGGTCGCGCAGCCGCTGCTCGTCCTCGGGCTGCTGCGCGACGTGGCCGCGCGGGGAGCGGAACAGCACCCGCAGGGCGATCAGCAGCAGCGCGGCGCCGAACAGGTTGATCCCGAGGTCGACCCAGCCGGGCACGTCCACGTCGGCGACCTGGACGACCCCGGAGAGGGTGAGCAGGCGCAGCAGCACGTACAGCGAGGCGTCGCCCCAGTCGGGCGGGGTGTCGGGGTAGGTGGCGCGGACGACCGCGGCGCCGAGCACGGTCAGCAGGGCCCCGCCGGCCACCAGGACGACGGCGGCCAGCACCACGTTGCCCCGGGTGCCGCGGGCGGTGAAGACGGGCCGGCCGATCAGCAGCGCGACGAGCAGGGTCACGGTGATCAGGGCGGAGATCCAGTTGAAGGGGTGCTCGCTGTAGTCGACGTAGGCGAGCGCCCAGCCGAACAGCGCGGTGTAGATCGCCACCAGGACGGTGGTGACCGTCCAGGCGGCCCGCTTGCGGCGGCGGAGCATGACGGCGAGCAGCCCGGCGAAGAGCGCGCCGGTGAAGCCGGAGGCGACCAGGACGGGCGTGAAGAAGTCCCCGCGGTTGGCCCGCTGGACCTGCTGGCGAAAGGGCTCGATCAGCCCGGCGACCAGGTTGAGCAGCGCGACCACCCGGACGTACCACTCGGCGCCGGCGGCGAACCGGCGGCGCCAGACGGGCACCGACGGGGCGGGCCCGCGCCCGGCCCCGGAGGCGGCCGCCCCGCCGCGGTCGCGGTCGGCCGCCGGGGCCTTCGGCCCGGGCTCCGGGGCCGGTGCCCGGGCCGGCTCCGGGCGGGGGGCCGGCGGGGCGGGCGGGCCGTCGGCCGGTGCGGCGCCGGCGGGTGCGGTCTCGGCGTCGGGGGCGCCGGCCAGCACGTTGTAGAAGGAGGTCTTGGCGGCGACGATCCGTCCGTGGATCCGGGCGTCCCGGCGTTCGGCGCGGGCCATCCGCTTGGGCCGGGTGCGGTAGCGCCAGCGCGCCCAGGGGCTCTGCGGCCGGGCCAGCCGGACGGCGCCGACCATGGCCAGCGGCGGCAGCATCACCCCGAGCAGGCCCGTCCAGATCTTGCCCTTGAAGAGACTGATCCCGACCAGCAGCAGCAGGATTCCTGCGCCGACGAACTGTCCGGCCGTCAACCGGGATCTGAAGCCGCCGAACGGCAGCTCGCCGATCAGCAGCAGGGCGATGAAGGCGACCGCCAGGATCACCGCGTCCACGGACTTGCGGCCCTGCTCGCTCCAGTAGACGTCCTGGAGGTGCAGGACGAGCGCGAACTCGTCGAGCACCAGGCCGGCGCCGATGCCGAAGCCGAACGCGAGGACGTTCCACAGCTGGCCGCCGTTGCCGCGGACGGTGAAGGCCCCCACGCCGCAGATCAGCACCAGGGCCTGGCCAAACACCACGTGGTGGATGTGCAGGCCGCCGGGGGTGACGTTGCCGGGCCACCAGCTGGTGCCGCGCCGGATCATCCGGACGCTGAAGCGGATGAAGAGGAAGGAGGCCAGCAGTCCCACCAGCAGCAGGAACAGCGGCTCGCGTCCGGTGTCGACGATCCGCTCCCGGTACGCGTCGAGCAGCGACTGCCACATGGCGTACGGGACCTCCGGGAGGCGGCGCGGCGGGACGGTTCCCACCATCTGACGACGGCTCAGCCGGACTCCGCCACTCGATGGCGCGTGCGATGGTCCGAACGGGCGAGCGTTTCGGGCGACCCAGCCGGGTTCACTCCGCGTTCCCCGGCAGGGGCCCTCCGACGTGCCATGCTGTGGGCCGCACCCACCCCCGGACCGTCCATCCGACTGTCGGACTGTCAGCCCGTGCGGTCCCGCTGCGAACAGACCCCACCCGAACGGAGACGACCATGGACGCTCTCTCCCGCAGGTCCTTGCTGGCCGGCGGCGCCGCCACCGCGGCCGCGCTCGCCGCCGGCTGCGCGAGCAGCGGCGGCCGGGGCGGCGAGCAGGCCGGCCCGCCCGTCCGGGCCTCGGGAGCGGCCGACGGCGGCTCGGGCGTCCCCAAGCCGCCCGCCTCGCTGATCGGCGACGGGTCGACCTCCGACTCCGGGCCGCAGCCGCACCAGCCCGAGGCGGTGCCGCTGGAGCTGGGCGAGCGTCCCCCGCAGTTCGTGGTGTTCTCCTGGGACGGCGCCGGCGAACTCGACAACGGGCTGTTCTCGCGGTTCCGGCAGCTCGCCAAGGACCACGACGCCAAGATGACGTTCTTCCTCAGCGGCATCTACACGCTGCCCGAGTCCAAGCGGGACCTGTACCGGCCGCCGCAGCACCCGGTCGGCGCCTCCGACATCGGCTACCTGAGCGACGAGCACATCCGCGAGACCATCAGCCAGGTCGGCGACGCCTGGCTGGAGGGCCACGAGATCGGCACCCACTTCAACGGGCACTTCTGCGGCCCCACCGGCGGCGGCCGGTGGTCCCCCGAGGACTGGGACAGCGAGATCCAGCAGGCCATGGACTTCGTCATGAACTGGCGGACCAACACCGGCCTCACCGACCTCCCGGCGCTGCCCTTCGACTACCGCAAGGAGCTGATCGGCGGCCGCACCCCCTGCCTGGAGGGCCAGCGCGGCCTGCTGCCGACCGCCGCCAAGCGGGGCTGGAAGTACGACAGCAGCGGCCCCGGCGGGCTCCAGGTGTGGCCGCAGAAGTTCCAGGGCGGGGCGCTGTGGGACATGCCGCTGCAGTCCATCCCCTTCCCGGGGCACAGCTTCCAGGTGCTCTCGATGGACTACAACATCATGTACAACCAGTCCGGCAACAGCACCAAGGGCGACACCGCGCGGTACGGCGCCTGGCAGACCCAGGCCCGCGACTCCTACCTGGCGGGCTTCGAGCGCGCGTACACCACCAACCGGGCGCCGATGATCATCGGCAACCACTTCGAGCAGTGGAACGGCGGCATCTACATGAACGCCGTCGAGGAGGCCCTCAAGGGCATCGCCGGCCGCCCGGAGGTCCGGCTGGTGTCCTTCCGGCAGCTGGTCGAGTGGCTGGAGGTGCAGGACCCGGCGGTGCTGCGCAAGCTGCAGTCGCTGGCGCCCGGCGAGTCCCCGGCCGGCGGCTGGAAGTCCTTCCTCGGCGGGGCCGCCCAGGCGGCGCCCTCGACCTGAGGGGCGGGGCGGCTGCGGCCGGGGCCGGCGCGGAGGGTCCGCGCCGGCCCCGCCGCCGTCAGCCCTCGGCGAGTGCCGGAGCCTCGGCCACCGCCACGGGCTTGCGCCCCGCACCGGTGCGGCCCGACACCAGGGCACCCAGCAGGGCCACCCCGGTCATCACCAGGAAGATCACCGCGAACGGGCCGGCCGGCGCCGTCCCACCCTCGGCGGCCGCCACCGAACCGCCGCCGAGCCCGGCGAACAGCACACCCGCCAGACCGATCAGCAGCACGTTGCCGAGCGCGTCGCTCAGCTGGATCGCCGCCGAGTTGGCGCCGGTGTCCTCCGGCGCCGACAGCTTCATCATCAGGACGCTGATGCTGGCCACCGCCAGGCCCATCCCGACACCGCCGACCGCCCAGAACACCGCCGCCGTCCAGGCCGGCACCGCGGGCACCAGCACCACCGCGGCCCCGGCGATCGCCACCGCGGTCAGCACGAAGCCCACCCGGATCAGCGCCTCCCGGTGCCGGTCCGCCCACGGCCGCCCCTGCAGCCAGGAGCCGAGCGCCCACGACAGGCCGCCACTGGTCAGCGTCAGGCCCGCCAGGGTCGGCGACAGGTGCCGCTGGGTCACCATCATCAGCGGGACGAAGGCCTCCGCCGCGAAGAACGCACCCGCCGCGACGCCGCGCAGCAGGATCACCGTCGGCAGCCCGCGGGCCGCCCGCAGCGTGCCCGGCGGCAGCAGCCGCACCACGGCCGGCACCAGCAGCGCCGCGCCCAGCGCGGCAGGCAGCAGACCCAGCAGGTCCAGGCGCTGGCCCGCGTACTGCAGCAGCCCGGCGCCCAGCGCCGCCAGCGCCGCGCACCAGGTGCGGCGCCGGTCGAACGGCGCGGGCCGCAGCGGCGGCTGCGCCCGCTCCGCCCGGCGCAGCGCCGGGCCCATCACGGCGAGCGGCAGCAGGATCAGCACCGGCACGGCCAGGAACACCCAGCGCCAGCCGAGGTGCTGGGTCACCGCGCCGGAGACCAGCGGGCCGACGATCGACGGCAGCACCCAGGCCGCCGAGAACGCCGCGAACACCGACGGCCGCAGCCGCTCCGGGAAGGCCCGGCCCACCACGACGTACAGCGCGACGATCACCAGTCCGCCCCCGAGCCCCTGGATCGCCCGGCCGGCCACGAAGGGCCACATGCCGACCGCCGTGCCGGCCACCACCAGGCCCGCCCCGAACACCGCGATGCCGGTGAACAGCGGCGCCAGCGGGCCCCGCCGGTCGCACCACTGGCCGGAGACCACCAGGGCGAACAGCGTCGTCGTGAAGTAGCCGGAGAAGGCGAAGGCGTACAGGCCGAGCCCGTCGAGCTGCCTGGCGGCGACCGGCATCGCCGTGTTCACCGCCGTCGCCTCGAAGGCGAGCAGCAGCACCACCGAGACGATCCCCAGCGTCAGCGCCCGGTACGGCCCGCTCATCACTCCCCCGGTGTCGAGGGCGGTGTCGGGCACGGGCTCGGCGCGGTCGACCGGGGTCGAGGAGGAGGTGGTGGCCATGCCTGCCATCGTAAGGCGCTCGGGTGCCGGTGACTCCTGACCATCGGTCGGTGATCACCCGGGACCTCCGACCTAAGCCTTCGGTGACCTACGGCTCAGTGCAGCACCTTGAGTCCGATCACACCGCCGAGGATCAGCAACAGGCAGGTCACCCGGGCCGCGGTCAGCGCGTCGCCCAGCGCCGCCATCCCGTACAGCGCCGTCCCGACCGCGCCGATGCCCACCCAGACCACGTAGCCGGTGCCCAGCGGGATGCTCCGCAGCGCGTACGCCAGCCCGCCCATCGACAGCACCAGCGCCACCGCGAACACCGCGCTCGGCAGCGGGCGCGAGAACCCCTTGGCCGCCTCCAGCGACACCGCCCAGACGGTCTCCAGCACGCCCGCCACGATCAACACCAGCCACGCCACGACGGCACCTCCGCAGTAGAGGGCGGCAGCTCTGTCGCTGCCGCCGCAGTACCGCGCCGTCTTGTCCTGCCGGGTACGACGCACCTCGTCCGGGGCGCTCGATCACGCCACCCCTCGAACGTAACACACGACGACACACGGAATTCATACTCGAATATTGACGCACCCCTCCCCGCTCCCCCTAAGATGAATTCACCAGCACGGCGGAGACCGAATACCGGGCCCGCCGCCCACGACAGTGACGACAGGAGTCGGCCATGAACAGGAAGACGGCGGCGATCGCAGCGCCCCGCACCTGTGCCGCCTGTTGTCCCGGCTGTCGCTGTTCCCGCCGCGCCTGACGCGCGCCACGCTCCACCCCTCTCACGACGGGCCCGCACAGGCGCCCCCGTCGTCCCCGGCCGTGTGCCCGAGTGGTTCAGGGAGCCGCCTGCAAAGCGGTTTACGTGGGTTCAATTCCCGCCACGGCCTCCATTTCCGCGCCACCGGACGGCGAATTCCGCCGTCCGGTGGCGCGGCATTTCCTTTTCCGTCCGGCAGGGGTTTTCCCGATTTTCTCCGCACATGCGGAACGGCGCGGACCGCCCCGTCGTCCGGGGTGGTCCGCGCCGTTCGGGGTGCGGGACGGTCAGTCGATCACCGGCGGGTTGGCAGAGCCTCCGCGCCAGGTCTCCTCGTCCTCGACCAGGTAGTCGGGACGCTGGCCGTTGTTGTTCTTGTCCTTCTTCTTGCCCGCCGCACCGGGGCCGCCGTGCATGCCGCCGCCACCGGGGGCACCGTTCTGGCCGGCCCGGCCCTTGCCGATCCCGGAACCGCCCTCGGTGAACGACCGGCCGCCGGTGCCGCCCTTGGCACCGCCGATCACACCGCCACCGCGGCGGACCAGGCCGCTGCCGCCCTTGCCACCGGCACCGGCCCCGGCACCCTTGCCGCCCGCACCGCCCAGGCCGGGCATGCCGCCCGTGCCGGGCATCCCCTGGCGGCCGGCGCCACCAGCACCCGTACCGCCGGCGCCGCTGCCCCCGGTACGACCGCCGGCACCGCCGCCGGGCCCGGTGGCCCCGCCGCGGCCCGCGCCGGACGTCCCGCCGCGGCCGGGCAGCGAACCGCCGCCGAGACCGCCGGGGATGTAGCCACCGCCCCCACCGAGACCGCCGCCACCGCCCAGGCCACCGCCACCACCGAGACCGCCGCCCCCACCGGGGCCGGTCGGCAGCGTGCCGGTGCCGCCACCGCCGGGGGTCGGGTGCGTCCCGACCGGCGGCAGGCTGTCGATCCCCGTGCTCGGCGGAACGACCGGGTGGCCCGGGGTCGGCATCGACCCCGGCGGGACGTCGCCCGGCAGCGGGGTCGGCACGTGCGGCGAACCCGGGATCGTCTGCTTCGGCCCCTGCGGGTCCGTCTGCCCCGGCTTGCCCGACGGGTCGTCCGGCACGCCGTTCGGGTACTTCGGCGAGGGCGGCGGGGGGGCGACGATCGCGGGCGGAACGGGGTTCTCGGGCTCCGGCGGGAACGCCTTGGACGGGTCGTGCCGGTTCTCCTTCGCCGGAGGCTTCAGGTACCCGGCGGCCTGGTTGTACTGCGGCGCGAGGTGCTCCATGACGCCGATGGCGTACTGGTGGGAGACCTCGGTCGCCGAGAGCTCGCTGTAGTTCTTGTTGACCGCGCTGATCCGGTCCATGCCGCCGGCCACGTCGGCCTTGAACTGAGCGTCGGAGCGGTCGAAGCCGTCACCGAGCAGCTTCGCGCCGCGGTCGAAGGTGCTGGGCACCTGGATCTGCGCCATGGTGGCCTTGCTCTGCTGCAGGGCGTCCCCGGCGAACTTCATCGCCGAGGAGGTGTTCTGCGCATGGGCGGCCGTGTTGGTCATGCTGGTCTGCAGGGTCGCCGCCCGCTTGGTGAAGCCGTCGGCGGCCGCGCCCTCCCAGTTGGCGGTGGCGTGCTGCACCGCCCGCTGCAGATCGGCCACGGCCTGCTCCAGCTCCTGGTGGACGTTGGTCCAGTGCTGGCTGACCTCGTGGAGTCGCTCGGGCCGTGAGTGCTCCAGCATCCGCTTGAGCGGGATCAGGTCCTCGTGTTCGAACTGGCTCATCTCACGCCCTCCCGGACTGCATGGACTTCGTCGAGGCGACGAACTCGTCCTCGCGCGTCCGGTAGGCGGTGTTCACCGTGTGCGTCTTGTCACCGAAGTCGTTGATCAGCGAGTCGAGCTCCTGGATGTGCTGACTCAGGAACTCCTGCATCTGCGCGTGTGCGGCGAAGAGCTGCTTCGCCTCCGCGAAGTTGGCACCGAAGTCGTCGCTGACGAGGACGGTGTTGTACTTCGCCTTGTTGCCGCACTCGCTGAGGCCCTGCTGGAGGGCCCTCAGTCGCTTCACGACCGCTTCCAGCTCGTCCGTGTTGACGCGGTATCCGTCGGCCATCTCACTCCTCCCCCTGGAGTCCGTACTTCCCCGTTGTTGCTGCACCCCGTGCGCAACGGGGCATGGCGCCCTGACAGGGCGTTCGATCGTATCGCCTCTAGGCCGTGTACTGACACACCGTCATCGCGGTGGGTTACCGCCCTGGTAGGGGTTCTGGTACGGCTGCTGCTGGGGGTACCCGGGAGGCGGCGGCTGGGTGCCGTAGGGCTGCTGCGCGGGCGGCCAGCCGGGGGCCGCGCCGTACGGGGCCTGGCCCTGCGGGGGCACCGGGGCGGCCTGCAGCCTGCGGCGGTTGCGGGTCGCCGCGGCGATCACCACGACGAGCAGCACCACCACGACGGCGAGGGCGCCGAGCACCATCAGCGGCGTGATGCCGCCGAAGACGGAGGTCTTGGTCACGGGCTGCGACACCGGCGCGTCCGAGGCGGCACCCGGTGCGGCCGCACCCCCCGGCGCGGTCAGCGGGCCTTCCTTGCTGCCCGCCGGGATGTCCATGGTCAGCGCCTCGTAGGGCCGGATCACGCCGTACCCGAAGTGCGGGTCGGGCAGCTTGGCACCACTGGCCGACGCCGGGACGGCAGCCGACTTGGCCAGGCGGTTGGCCACCTGACCGGCGGTGAGCTGGGGGTACTTGGCGCGGACGAGCGCCGCGGCGCCGGACACGTAGGCGGCCGCGTCCGAGCTGCCGCTGCCGATGCAGTACTGGCTGGAGCCGCACTTGCCCGCGGTGACGACGTCGACACCGGGCGCGGCGAGCCGGACCTCCGGTCCGAAGCTGGAGTCGGCCCACACCTCGCCGTCCTTGCCCGCGGCCGCGACCGCGAGCACGCCCGGCAGGTTGGCCGGGTTGTCGACCGCCGAGCCGTTGTTGCCCGCGGCGGCGACCACCAGGACGTCGTGCTGGTAGGCGTACGCGATCGCGGCCGGCATGTCGGGGTTCGCGAAGGACGAGCCCTGCGAGATGTTGATCACCTTGGCGCCGTGGTCCACGGCCCACTTGACGCCCTGCGGGATGGCGTCCGAGTCCTGCGCGTCGGCCTTGTAGACGGGGAGGATCTTGGCGCCCGGGGCCAAGCCGACCACTCCGGCGTTGCTGCCGTGGCCGCGGCCCGCGATCTCCGCGGCCATCCCCGTGCCGTGCGAGTCCGTCGGCCTGGTGTTGAGGTTCTTCCCGCTCTGGTCGTAGCCAGGCAGGACCTGGCCGGTGAGGTCGGGGTGGGTGGCGTCGACGCCGCTGTCGATGACGGCGACGATCACGTTGTCGCCCTTGCTGACGGACCAGACCTTGTCGAGCTTGAAGTACTGGTTGGCCCACTGCCCGTCCCGGACCTGGTCCGCGGACGCCCCGGGGGCGGCCGCCAGCAGGAGTGCACCTGCCAATGTCGTGGCGCCGAGCACCCGCATGGCCCTGGTCAGCCTCATCACTACCCCGTCAGTCGTCTGCTGCTGCCCGTACGTTGTCGCAACGCCCCCGCGTGCACAGGGCGCTTCGATCGTATCGTCTGTCCGGGCGCGGACTGACGCGGCATCGGCCGACCGGCCTGCCGGAACGGGGCCCGGACGGCGTGTCAGACGGCGGCGATGGCGTCCTCGGGGAGGATCGGCAGGCGGCCGACCGGCATGCCGGTGGCGGCGCGGACGGCGGCGGCGACCGCCGCGGGCGCGACGACCGCGGGCACCGCGCTGACCGCCTTGGCGCCGAAGGTGGCGACCACGTCGCGCTCCTCGAGCAGTGCGGCGATCCGGATGTCGGGGGTGTCGAGGGCGGTCGGCAGCCGGTAGCCGGTGAGCGAGGCGTTGACCGGACGGCCGCCCTCGGTGCGCAGGTTCTCCATCAGGGCGAGGCCGACGCCCTGGGCGACGGCGCCCTCGATGCGGTCCTCGATCTGGCGGGGGTTCAGGGCGCGGCCGACGTCCTGGGCGACGGTGACGTCCACCACCCGGACGGCGCCGAGTTCGATGTCGACGTCGACGACGGCCCGCATGGCGCAGAAGGCGATGGAGACGAAGGCGTCGCCCTGCGCGTTCTCGTCCAGCGGCTCGGTGGGGTGCGGACGGCACTGGGCGGTGGCCCAGAGCTCCTTGCCCTCCAGGGCCTCGGCGACCGGCATGCCGAGCACGCCGTCGTAGGAGGTGATCTTGCCGTCGGCGATCGAGAGCAGTTCGACGGACATGCCGAAGTTGGCCGCGATCGGCTGCAGCAGCTGGTGGCGGACCATCAGCGCGGCCTTCTCGACGGCGCCGCCGGACACCCAGGTGTGCCGGCCGCGGGCGGAGGGGCCGGCCGCGGGCTGGTCGCTGTCGACGGGGGCGACGTACACCTCGGAGACGCCGAGGGTGGTCTGCACGATCTGCCGGGCGAGGGTGGCGAAGCCCTGGCCGGCGTCGACGGCGGCGCAGATGACGGTGGCGTGGTCGCCGCTGACCCGCACGGTGGCGGTGGAGACCTCGTCCTCGCCCTCGGCGCCGAGCATGTGCACCATGCCGACGGCGTAGCCGATGCCGCGGCGGACGGCCGCCGGGTCGCCGGCGCCGCCGGGCCCGCCGGGGAGCATCCAGTCGGCCTCGGGGTCGTCGACCGGGAGGGCGGGCAGCGGGAGTTCGGTGACCGCGTCGAGCAGTGCCTCGACCGGGGCCGGGCAGGTGACGGCCTGGCCGGTGGGCAGCGGGTCGCCGGTGGCCATGGCGTTGCGGCGGCGGATCTCCAGCGGGTCGATGCCGACCTGCTTGGCCAGCTGGTCGAGCTGGGACTCGTGGGCGAAGCAGGTCTGCAGGGCGCCCTCGCCGCGCATCCGGCCGGCCGGCGGGTTGTTGGTGCGCACCGCCCAGGCGTCGACGAAGACGTTGGGGCAGGTGTACGGGCCGACGGAGAAGGCGGTGGCGGCGGCGAGCGCCTCGGCGGAGACGTCCGCGTAGGCGCCGCCGTCGAGCAGGATCTGCGCCTCGACCTTGACCAGCTTGCCCTCGGCGTCGGCGTGGTGGCGGTAGCGCAGCAGGGCGGGGTGCCGGGAGGTGTGGGTGTGGAAGGACTCCTCGCGGGTGAGGGTCATCTTCACCGGGCGGCCGGTGCGCAGGGCCAGCAGGGCGAGGAGCACCTGGAAGGAGAGCGCCTCGCGGTCGGTGGCGGCGCCGGGGACGCCGGTGACGACGGTGCGCACCCGGTCGGGGTCGAGGCCGAGGCAGGCGGCGGTGCGGTCGCGGTCGCCGTGCGGGTCGGTGGTGGAGAGGTGGAGTTCGACGCCGCCGTCGGGGCGGGGCACGGCGAGGCCGGCCTCGGCGCCGATCGGGGCCGGGTCCTGCCGGCCGACCTGGTAGAGGCCCTCGACGACGAACTCGCCGACCGCCTCCGGGTCGCCGGTGCGCAGCGGGAGGTGGCGGAAGAGGTTGCCGTCGGGGTGCAGCGGCGCGGCGTTGAAGGCGGCCTCGGGGTCGGTGACGGCCTCCAGCACCTCGTACTCGACGGCGACGAGGGAGGCGGCCAGCCGGGCGGTGTCCGGGGTCTCGGCGGCGACGGCGGCGATCGGCTCGCCGTGGTGGCGGACGACCTCGGAGGCGAGGACCGGCCGGTCACCGGGGACGGGGCAGGAGGCCAGGTCGGCGGCGGTGACGACGGCGTGCACGCCGGGCAGGGCGAGCGCGGCGGAGGTGTCGACGGAGACGATCCGGGCGTGGGCGTGCGGCGAACGCAGCACGGCGCCCCAAAGCAGGCCCTCGGCCCAGAGGTCGGCGGCGTAGGGGTAGATGCCGAGCGCCTTGGGGAGGGCGTCGGTGCGCAGCGGGGAGCTGCCGAGGCCGAACGGTTCGGGCGCCGGGGTGTCCTGCTCGGTGGGCGCGGTCATGCGTTCTCGTCCTCGGGGAGCCTGATGCCGTGGGCGGGGGTGGTGCCGTCGTAGCCGGCCGGGCCGGTGTGGCCCGGGTGGCCGTGGTGGCCGTGGTGGCCGGTGGCGGTGTCGTAGCCGGTCTCGTAGACCGGGCTGTCGTAGCCGGCCGGGGTGACGTACACCTGGCCGGTGTCGTAGCCGCCCTCGTAGACGGGGGCGCCGTCGTAGTGGGCCTGGTCCGGCAGCGGGATGCCGTGCGGCGGGGTGGCGCCGTAGGGGGCGGCCTCGTAGGAGGTGCCGTGCGCGGGCGTGGGAATGTACGGGGTGCCGTGCGCGGGCGTGGTGTCGTGGGCCGGGCCGTCGTGGGCGGTGCCGTGGGCGGGGGTGGCCTCGTAGCGCCCGGTGTCGTACGGGGCGGCCTCGTGTCCGGGGGCCTGGGCGGGTGCCGGGACGTAGCCGAGGTAGCCCTCGGCGGGCTGCGGCGGCTGGTAGTACCCCTCGGGGCCCGGGACGGCGGCGGGCTGCTCGGGCGCCTGGGGCCGGTGGGCGGCGGCGTACTGGTCGGCCTCGACCCAGAGTTCGGAGTCGGCGTAGAGCGGGAGTTCGCCGGCGAGCGGGAGGTCGGCGGCGGACTGCTGGCCGGCCGCCACGGGCGGCGCGGCGGTGGCGCCGTCGGCGGGTGCGGCCGCGTCGGCCTGTTCGGCGGCGGCCTCGGCGGCCTCCAGCTCGGCTTCCAGTTCGGCCTCGCGGGCCTGGGCGACGGTCTGCACGGCGGCGAGGACGCCGCGGTAGCCGGTGCAGCGGCAGAGGTTGCCGCACAGGGCCTGGCGGGCCTCGACGTCGGTGGGGCGGTGGTTGCGCTGCAGCAGGTCGTGGACGGCCATGGCGAGGCCGGGGGTGCAGTAGCCGCACTGGACGGCGCCGGACTCGGCGAGCGCCTGCTGGACGTCGCTGGCGGTGCCGGCGCCGGAGAGGCCCTCGACGGTGGCGATCTCGCTGTCGGCGGCGAGCGCGGCGGGCACCAGGCAGCCGGCGACCAGCTGGCCGTCGACCTGGACGGTGCAGGCGCCGCACTCGCCCTGCTCGCAGCCGTCCTTGGCGCCGGCCAGGCCGAGCCGCTCGCGGAGCACGTAGAGCAGGCTCTCGCCGATCCAGGCGTCGTTGACCGGCCGTTCGAAGCCGTTGACCCGCAGCGTGTACGAGGCGCAGGGGCGCACGTCGCCGAGGCCGTTGAGTTCGTCCGTCACTTCAGCGCCCTTCCCAGTGCCCGGCGGGCCAGCACCGCCACGGTACGCCGCTGGCGGACGAGGGTGGCCGCCGCCCCCTCGCCGGCGCCCTCCAGGGCGGCGTCGGGGATGCAGGCGGCGGCGACGTACTCGCCGAAGGCGGCGAGCGCGGCGGGGTCGATGGGCTGGGCGCCGTCCTCGCCGCGGACGTCCCAGTCGATGCAGCCGGCCACCCAGGCCTCGGCCTCGTGCGGGCGCAGCGGCACGGGGGCGACGGCGCCGACGGCGCAGCGCACGGCGCGCCGGGCGGGGTCGAGGACGAGGGCGACGGAGGCGGCGGCGCGGGCGGGGCCGCTGCGGCCGCCGGCCTTGAGGAAGACCTGCGGGGCGTGCAGCAGCGGGACGCGCACCCACGTGAGGAGCTCGCCGGGGCGCAGCGGGTCGAGGCCGGTGAGCAGGTGGGTGACCGGGACGTCGCGGGTGGCGCCGGACCGGGCGAGGGTGGCGGTGGCCTCCAGCGCGGCGAGCACCGGCAGGGTGTCGCCGGCGGCCGCGGCGGTGGCGATGTTGCCGCCGAGGGTGCCGACGTTGCGGACCTGTGGGGGGCCGGCCGTGCGGGCGGCGTCGGCGAGGGCGGGGATGAGCGCGGCGAAGTCGGGGCGGTCCATCCGGGCGTGGGTGAGTCCGGCGCCGAGCACGGCGGTGCCGCCGTCCTCGTAGCGCCAGCCGCGCAGCTCGGTGATCCGGCCGAGGCCGATCAGTGCGGCGGGGCGCAGCCGGCCCGCGTTGACCGCCTCCATGAGGTCGGTCGCGCCGGCCACCGGGACGGCTCCCGGGGTCGCGGCCAGCGCGTCGACGGCCTCGTCGACCGAGGCCGGCAGCATGATCGTCCGGTTCACCAGGATTCCACCGTGCTCCACTTGCTCATCAACTGCCCTGCCCTCCCACCGGCAGTGCGGCCTGGCCCGTAGGGTACGGGCGATCGGGCCGGGTTGGGCAACTCTGGCACACAATGCCGGATGATCACTTGCCGGCCGGTCCGGCGGTGAGGGCAATACCGGACGAATCAGGCCACAAAACCGAGCGAACCGGAAGGGCTCCGCCCGGATGTTCATCGGATATTGACCTGACGCGGCAGCAGGTCCGGCGGGGTCCGCGGGGTGCGGACGCCCCCGCGCACGCGGTTGACGCGCGCGGGGGCGCGGCGGCCTCAGGGGCCCTCCGCGGGCCGTCCGGCGACCCCGGGGCGGCGCTGCCAGGGGTGCGGGCCACCGGGCGGCCGGTACTCGACCCCGAGGGCGTCCAGGCGCGGGTAGTGGCCGGCCATCCGGCGCTCGAACCCGGCCCAGTCCCGCTCGTCCGGGTCGCGCGGCAGGTCGGACCAGGCGACCTCGGCGAACGCGGCGAGCCGCGGGAAGGCCCGGTAGTCGACGTCGCGGGCGTTCGTCATGAACTCGGTCCACAGGTTGGCCTGGGTGCCGATCACCCGGGCGGCCGCGGCGCCGTCCAGCTCCGGCGGCACGGGCTCGAAGCGGTAGACGTCCTCCAGGGTGCGGACGTACCCGACCGGGATCGGCTCGTCCCCGCCCGGGGCCTGCCGGTGGTCGAGGTAGACGTGCTGCTCCGGGCACATCACCACGTCGTGGCCGGCCCGGGCGGCGGCGATGCCGCCCTCGTAGCCGCGCCAGGAGGAGACGGCGGCGCCCGGTGCGAGGCCGCCCTCCAGGATCTCGTCCCAGCCGATCAGGCGGCGGCCGCGGTCGGCCAGCCAGCGGTCGAAGTGGCGGATGAACCAGCTCTGCAGCCCGTCCTCGCCGTCGACGCCGAGTTCGGCGATCCGGGCCTGCGCGGCGGGGCTGGCCCGCCACTGGTCCTTGGGGCACTCGTCGCCGCCGAGGTGGACGAACTCGGACGGGAAGACCTCCAGGACCTCCTCCAGCACCTCCTCGAAGAACCGCAGGGTGCCGTCGGTGACGTTCAGCACGTTGGGGTTGATCCCCCAGTCCGTCCAGACGCCGAGCGCCGAGGTGTCCACCGCGTCGGTGTTGCCGAGCTCGGGGTACGCGGCGATCGCCGCCTGGGAGTGTCCGGGCAGGTCGATCTCCGGGACGACGGTGATGTGCCGGTCGGCGGCGTACGCGACGATCTCGCGCAGGTCGTCCTGGGTGTAGTGGCCGCCGTGCGGGCGGTCGTCGCGGCGGTCCGCGGAGCGGTAGCCGACCATGGACCGCTCCCGCCAGGAGCCGACCGCGGTGAGTCGCGGGTGGCGCCGGATCTCGATCCGCCAGCCCTGGTCGTCGGTGAGGTGCAGGTGCAGGACGTTCAGCTTGTGCGCCGCCATCAGGTCGAGGAAGCGCAGGACGTCGGCCTTGGGCAGGAAGTGCCGGGCGACGTCCAGCAGCACGCCGCGCCAGCCGAAGCGGGGCGCGTCCTCGATCCGCACCGAGGGCAGCACCCAGTCGGCGCCGGGCAGCGGGGCGCGGCGGTAGATCCGCGGGTCGAACAGCTGGCGCAGCGTCTGCGCGGCGTGGGACAGGCCGGGGCCGGCGCCGCCGCGCAGCACGGCGCCGTACTCGTGCACCGCCAGCGCGTACGCCTCGGGACCGCCCGCGGCCAGCAGCTCCGGGTCCGTCCGCAGGGTGATCGTCTGCCGCAGCAGGCGGCCCTGCTCCTCGGTGCACGCGTCGAGGGCGAAGCCGGTCGCGGCGGAGAGCTCGGCGCGCAGCCGGCGGGCGACGGCCTGCGCCGCCGGGTCGTCGGCGGCGATCCTGGTCCCGGGGTGCAGCCGGAAGCTCCAGGGGCCGGGCGCCCCGTCGTCGGCCTTCAGGTGCCGGGGGGCGGGGATGAGGTCCATGCGGGCCATCCTGCCCCGTCGCCCGGCAGTGGTACAGACCACTGCCGGACCGACTCGGTGCTACTTGTCGTCGCCGCCGCCGTCGCCGCCCTGGCCGAGACCGTCGAAGATCTCCTTGCACATCGGGCAGACCGGGTACTTCTTCGGGTCGCGGCCCGGGACCCAGACCTTGCCGCACAGCGCCACCACGGGGGACCCGGAGAGGGCGCTCTCCATGATCTTGTCCTTCTGGACGTAGTGCGCGAAGCGCTCGTGGTCGCCGTCCCCGTGGGACACCTGGGGAACGGGCTCGACCAGGGTGCCGGTGCCGAGTCCGCGCTCGGGCTCAAGAGTGCTCATGGATGCCAAGTCTATGGGCGCCGCTCCGAAGCGGGCCAGTAGCGCACCGGACGACCGGCCGCGGCCGCCGGGCTCAGTTCATGGTGGGGTCGTCCGGGTAGGTGGCGAGCATCGCCAGCGGGCCGCGCTGGCGGCGCAGCACCGACCGCCAGAGCCGTTCGGGCTCGGGGCTGGAGACGTCGCCGGGCTCGCAGTCGACCAGGTACCAGGCGCCCTCGGCGATCTCCGCCTCCAGCTGCCCGGGCGACCAGCCGGAGTAGCCGGCGAAGACCCGCATCGCGCCGAGCTCCCCGGCCAGCACCTCGGGCGGCGCCTCCAGGTCGACCAGGCCGATCGCGCCGTGCACCCGCCGCCAGCCGATCGGCTCGCCGTGGCCGGGCTCGCCGGGCACCACCGCGAGGGCGAGCGCCGAGTCCAGCGCCACCGGGCCGCCCTGGAAGACGACCGCGGGCTGGCCGGTCAGGTCGGCCCAGCCGTCCAGGACGGTCGACACCTCCACCGGGGTCGGCCGGTTCAGCACCACCCCGAGGGCCCCCTGGTCGTCGTGGTCGAGCAGCAGCACCACCGCTCGCGCGAAGTTCGGGTCGGTGAGCACGGGCGTCGCGACGAGCAGTCGGCCGGTGTGGGAGGGGGCCGCGGTCATGCCCACATGATCCCGCAGGACGGCCCGGGAGGGGCGCCCCAACACGAAACCTCCTCGCCCCGTCCCCGCAGGCCCGCCGGGTCGCACCCGCACCACCCGGACGGCCCTGCCCACCGGGCGCCGGGGGGCCTCCGCAGCCCCCGCGGAGCATGATCACCAAAGGGGCACACGGGAACCAATCGCCCACCCTCTACCATCTATGGATGGTGGAAGGGCTTTCGCCGACGGTGGAAGGACCTTCCACTCGCGTCTCCCCCTGCCCCGCAGCCGTAAGAACCCCCTGCGCACCCCGGATTGCGAGAACGATGACCGACGACCTCCTGCTGGTCCACGGCGGTAACCCGCTCGAAGGCGAGATCCAGATCCGCGGTGCCAAGAACCTGGTGCCCAAGGCCATGGTCGCCGCACTGCTCGGCCAGGGCCCCAGCCGGCTGCGCAACGTGCCGGACATCCGCGACGTCAAGGTCGTGCGGGGCCTCCTGCAGCTGCACGGCGTGACCGTCCGCACCGGCGACGAGGACGGCGAGCTGATCCTCGACCCCTCGCACGTCGAGAGCGCCAACGTGGCGGACATCGACGCGCACGCCGGCTCCTCGCGCATCCCGATCCTGTTCTGCGGCCCGCTGCTGCACCGGCTCGGCCACGCGTTCATCCCGGGCCTGGGCGGCTGCGACATCGGCGGCCGGCCGGTCGACTTCCACTTCGAGGTGCTGCGCCAGTTCGGCGCCACCATCGAGAAGCACCCGCAGGGCACCTACCTGGTCGCCCCGCAGCGCCTGCACGGCACCAAGATCGAGCTGCCCTACCCGTCGGTCGGCGCGACCGAGCAGGTGCTGCTGACGGCGGTGCTCGCCGAGGGCGTCACCGAGCTGCGCAACGCGGCCGTCGAGCCGGAGATCGTCGACCTCATCTGCGTGCTGCAGAAGATGGGCGCGATCATCTCGATGGGCACCGACCGCACCATCCTGATCACCGGTGTGGACGAGCTGGGCGGCTACAACCACAAGGCGCTGCCGGACCGTCTGGAGGCGGCGTCCTGGGCGTGCGCCGCGCTGGCCACCAAGGGCGACATCTACGTCCGCGGCGCCCGCCAGATCGAGATGATGACCTTCCTGAACACCTTCCGGAAGGTCGGCGGCGCCTTCGAGGTCGACGACGAGGGCATCCGCTTCTGGCACCCGGGCGGCGAGCTCAAGGCGATCGCCCTGGAGACCGACGTGCACCCCGGCTTCCAGACCGACTGGCAGCAGCCGCTGGTCGTCGCGCTGACCCAGGCCAACGGCCTGTCCATCGTCCACGAGACGGTGTACGAGTCGCGGCTCGGCTTCACCGGCGCGCTGAACCAGATGGGCGCGCACATCCAGCTCTACCGCGAGTGCCTCGGCGGCACCCCCTGCCGCTTCGGCGCCCGCAACTTCCGGCACTCCGCGGTGGTCTCCGGCCCGTCCAAGCTGATCGGCTCCGAGCTGGTCATCCCGGACCTGCGCGGCGGCTTCTCGTACCTGATCGCGGCGCTGGCGGCCGAGGGCACCTCGACCGTGCACGGCATCGACCTGATCAACCGCGGCTACGAGAACTTCATGTCCAAGCTGCGGGACCTCGGCGCGCACGTCGAGCTGCCCGCCGAGCAGCCCGTGACCGTCTGACGGGCCCGCACGGGCACCTGAACGCCGATGGCCGGCCTCCCCGAGGGGAGGCCGGCCATCGCGTCGTCCGGGCTGCTGCCGGGGCTCAGGCGCCCTTGGCGGCTTCCTTCAGCTTGGAACCGGCGCTGACCTTGGCGCTGTAGCCGGCCGGGATCTGGATCGGGTCACCGGTCTGCGGGTTGCGGGCGGTGCGCGCGGCGCGGTGGGTCCGCTCGAAGGTCAGGAAGCCGGGGATGGTGACCTTCTCGTCACCCTTGGCGACGACCTCGCCGACGACCTCGGCGAAGGCGGCCAGCACGGCGTCGGCGTCCTTGCGGGTCACCTCGGCGCGCTCGGCCAGCGCGGCCACCAGCTCACTGCGGTTCATGTGTACTCCTGTGGTCTGTTGCTTGCGGTGTGCGGGGGCCCCATCGGTCGCCCCCTCCGGGGGAACCCGGATGGGCCGCTGGTCCGCACACTGGTGCTCGTTCAGGCGAGGGGTGGTCAGGGGCCGGGCTCCGGCCCCGAAGCGCCGCAAACCGCCCGCCCGGGTACGAATCCTGCCCCGACCGGCACTGAGAAAGCCAATCGGCCACCGGCGGTGTTGACCCGAACAGATCCCGCCCGGCGGAGGTGTGACGCTCCGTCGGCCCCGGAGGGCCGGACCGGGCGGCGGTCGGGACGACACGCCGGAAAGCCGGGAGGGACGTTCCGTACTTGTCGGACACGCCACCCCCGTGCAGGGCTACCGTACGCCCTGGCACCGACAAGCCCAAACACGCCCCTTCCCCTTGTGTCGCAAGGGGAAGGGCCGATCCGGCGCCCGGCGCGTCGTTCGCACACCTGAGCGATCAAGAACGACACTCCGGTCAGATGCCGACGACCGGGAAGGAGGAGGTGTCGAGGGTGCCCACGATGCCCGCGGTCGGGCGCACCGGAACGGGCTCCTGGCCCTCCCGCGAGGCCAGCGCGACCTCGCGCACGGCCGCCGCCACGGTCTTCGCGACGTCCGGGTGGAAGACGCTCGGGATGATGTAGTTGGCGTTGAGCTGGTCGTCCGCGACCGTGGTGGCCAGCGCCCGGGCCGCGGCGATCATCATCGCGGTGTCGACCGTCCGGCTCTGCGCGTCCAGCAGGCCGCGGAAGACGCCCGGGAAGACCAGCACGTTGTTGATCTGGTTCGGGAAGTCGCTGCGGCCGGTGGCGACCACCGCGGCGGTCTGCCGGGCCACCGCCGGGTCGACCTCCGGGTCCGGGTTGGCCAGCGCGAAGACGACCGCGTCCTCCGCCATGGTGGCCAGGTCGTCGCCGTCCAGCACGTTCGGGGCCGAGACGCCGATGAACACGTCGGCGCCGGCCACCGCCTCCTTGAGGCTGCCGGTGCGGCCGGAGCGGTTGGTGTGCTCGGCGATCCAGCGCAGGCTGTCGTTGAGGTCCTCGCGGCCGCTGTGGACGACGCCGTGCACGTCGGCCACGGTGGCGTGCTCCACGCCGGCGGCCAGCAGCAGCTTGAGGATCGCGGTGCCCGCGGCGCCGGCACCCGACATCACCACCCGGATGTCGGCGATGTCCTTGCCGACCACCTTGAGCGCGTTGGTCAGCGCCGCGAGGACGACGATGGCGGTGCCGTGCTGGTCGTCGTGGAAGACCGGGATGTCCAGGGCCTCGCGCAGCCGGGCCTCGATCTCGAAGCAGCGCGGCGCGGAGATGTCCTCCAGGTTGATGCCGGCGAAGCCGGGGGCGATCGCCTTCACGATCGCGACGATCTCGTCGGCGTCCTGGGTGTCCAGGCAGATCGGCCAGGCGTCGATGCCCGCGAAGCGCTTGAAGAGGGCCGCCTTGCCCTCCATGACCGGCAGCGCGGCCTTCGGGCCGATGTTGCCCAGGCCCAGCACCGCGGAGCCGTCGGTGACCACCGCGACGCTGTTGCGCTTGATGGTGAGGCGGCGGGCGTCCTCGGGGTTCTCGGCGATCGCCATGCAGACCCGGGCGACGCCCGGGGTGTAGATCATCGAGAGGTCGTCGCGGTTGCGGATCGGCAGCTTCGAGGACATCTCGATCTTGCCGCCGAGGTGCATCAGGAAGGTGCGGTCCGAGACCTTGCCGATGCTGACGCCGTCGATCGTCCGCAGCTTCTCGACGATCTCCTCGCCGTGGGCCACCGACGACGCGGCGACGGTCACGTCGATGCGCAGCGACTCCAGGCCGGAGGCGGTGACGTCGAGACCGGTGACCGAACCCCCGGAGGACTCGACGGCCGTGGTGATCGCGCTGACGGCGTTGCCCCGGGCCGGGACCTCCAGCCGCACCGTGATCGAGTTGGAGACACTGGGCACCGTCGCCATCGACGTCCTTCTTCCGTCCGCTCTTGAGGGTCTTTCCGGTCTCGATCGTCGCACTTACCGGTCGGTAGCCAGAAATAAAGTTCATTGAGTGTGCAGAACCCACAAACGGCACGGGCCGCCGCACTGGGCCGGTCGTGTGCTCCGCCGAAAATCTCCCGCCGCGGCCTTGGCGTCCCGAGCCGATGCGTTACATTGGACGGGACACCGGCTCGATCCAAGCCCCCGGGCCCAACCTTCGTCGCTTCGAGCGACCACTTGCCGCGAGGCGAGCATGGCGGGTCGGTGTCATTGACGTGAGAAGGCCCCCACCTCCGGGTGGGGGCCTTCGTCGTACCGCGGCGCCGGCACACCGCCGTACGGCGGTGCGCCGGCCGTGCGGGCGGCCCGGCCGGCGCCCGCGTCAGCCGTGCAGCAGGGCGGGCACGCCGTCCGCGTCCGGCAGGTCGTCCGGGCCGGAGAGCACCGTGAGCCGCTGGGTGGCCCGGGTGAGCGCCACGTACAGCACCCGCAGGCCCGCCTCCGACTCCCCCGCGATGCCGGTCGGGTCGGCGACCACCGTCGCGTCGTACTCCAGCCCCTTGGCCTCCAGGCTGCCCAGCGCCACCACGCGGTCGCCCAGGCCCTCCGCCCAGCCGGCCGCCTCCGCCCGGCGGTCCATCGGCACGACCACCGCCACGGTGCCGTCCACCTCGCCCAGCAGCCGCTCCAGCTCGACCCGGGCGGCCCGGCCGAAGGCCTCCGCCCCGGCCTCCCGGACGGCCGCGAACCGCGGCACGACGCCCGTCGACCGCACCGCGCTCGGCGAGGGCGTGCCCGGCGCCGCCAGCGCCAGCACCTTCGCCGCCACCTCGGCGATCTCGGCGGGGTTCCGGTAGTTCACGGTCAGCGTGTGACGGCGGCGCGGCTTGCCGGCGAGCACCTCGTCCATCGCGGACTGCGCCTCCTGCGGGAACGGCCAGGAGGACTGCGCCGGGTCGCCGACGATCGTCCAGGTCGCCATCCGCGCCCGGCGGCCGATCATCCGCCACTGCATCGGGGTGAGGTCCTGCGCCTCGTCCACGATCACGTGCGCGTACTCGGTGCGCTCCACCGGGACGCGCTCGCGCCGGCCGTAGGAGCGCTCCGCGTACGTGGTGAGCTCGTCCAGCCCGGACAGCATGTCGACGGCGTCCACCTCGCGCACCTTCGGCCGGGCCGGCTCGCCGAGCAGCACCTGCAGCTCGTCCACCAGCGCCACGTCGTGCGCCGACAGGGCGCCCCCGCCGCGGGCGTCCAGGTGCCGCCAGGAAGCGGCCAGCAGCCGGGCCTCCTCCGGGGTCACCGCACGCCGGGCGATCCGGTTGGTGTGCCGCGGGTGGCGCAGGGTCGCCAGCACCCGGCGCGGGGTCACCGGCGCCCACCAGGCGTCCAGGAAGTCCAGGAACGCCGACTCGTCCGAGACGTACTCGTCGAAGGCCTCCCGCTCGTCCTGGCGCTGCTCCCGCTCCGAGTGGGTGGTCGGCTTCGGCAGGTGCCGGGTGAGGTCCTGCCACAGGGCGTCCAGCAGCAGCCGGCGGGCCCTCGGGCGCAGCAGGTTCAGCGGGGTGCCGCCACCGCCGACGACGGTCGCGCGCAGCGCCTTCAGCCGGCCGGCGTCCAGCCGCAGCGACTCACCGCGGGCGAAGACCCGCAGCTCGGTCGGCGCATTCAGCTCCAGGGCCGCCCGGGCCGCCCGGCGCAGCAGCTGGACCATCCGGCCCGACCCCTTGATCCGGGCCGTCTCCGGGGTGTCGTAGCGCTCCGCCTCGATGCCGTCGACCAGGCTGCCGACCGCCCGGATCGCCACCTGCCCCTCCTCGCCCAGCGAGGGCAGCACGCCCTCGGTGTACGAGACCAGCAGCGGGGTGGGGCTGACCACCAGGATGCCGCCCGCGTACCGGCGGCGGTCCTGGTAGAGCAGGAACGCGGCCCGGTGCAGGGCGACCGCGGTCTTGCCGGTGCCCGGACCGCCCGTCACCAGGGTGGCGCCGGCCGCTGCCGCCCGGATGACCTCGTCCTGCTCCTTCTGGATCGAGGAGACGATGTCGCGCATGGTGTGGCTGCGGGCCCGGCCCAGCGAGGCCATCAGTGCGCCGTCGCCGACCACCGCCAGCTCCCGGCCGTCCAGGGTGGGGGTCAGGTCGGGGCGCAGCAGGTCGTCCTCGACGCCGATCACCTTGCGGCCGCGGGAACGGATCACCCGGCGGCGGATCACCCGGCCCGGCTCCAGCGGGGTCGACCGGTAGAACGGCGCCGCGGCCGGCGCCCGCCAGTCGATCACCAGCGGGCCGTACTCGGCGTCGAGCACGCCGAGGCGGCCGACGTGCAGGGTCTCCGCGACGGCCGGGTCGGCCGGGTCCATCGGGGTCTGCGAGGGGATGCCGTGCTCCTCGGGCGCGTCCGCCTGCTGGAGGTCGATCCGGCCGAACAGGAAGTCCTCGAACTCGCTGTTCAGCCGCTGCAGGTGCGCACCGGCCCGGTAGACCTGGGCGTCGCGCTCGGCGAGCGCGCCGGGGGTGCCGACCTGCACGCGTTTGGCGGCGTCCTCGAGGATGTACTCGGCCTCGGCGAGCTTCTCCTCCAGACGCCGGTAGACGGTGTCGAGGTGGCTCTGCTCCTCGGCGATCTCGCGGTCGCGGACGGAGTCGGTGGTCTCTGGTGTGGTGTGCATGGGCCTCGGGGGGTACGGCGCGGGCGGGAGCGGCGGACGGAAGATCCTACTCCTTGCCGCCCCCGCCAGGTCGCCGGGACCACCCAGGTGCACCACGACGGGGACGCGGGGAACCTGCACGGACCGAAGCGAGCCAAAACAGGGGCGCGGGGAACTGCGCAGTCCGGGGCCGGGCATCCCGACGGAACAGGGCCCGCCCCTGATCCGTACGGTGACCCGCTCCCACACTGCGCGGTTCCCCGCGCCCCTGATCTCGACTCCCCCGATCGGCAGGCTTGCCCCCGAGCTAGTCCTCGTCGCCGTACTTGGTGTCCGGGGCCGGGACGGGGTCGACGGCGAGGCGGTAGCCGCGTTTGACGACGGTGGCGATCAGGCGGGGCGTGCCGAGGGCGGCCCGCAGCCGCGCCATCGCCGTCTCCACCGCGTGCTCGTCGTCCCCGCTGCCCGGCAGCGCCCGCAGCAGTTCGCTCCGCGGCACCACCCACCCCGGCCGCCTCGCGAGCGTCCGCAGCAGGGCCATTCCGGCGGGCGGCACCGGCCGCAGGTCGCCGTCGACGAGGGCGGCCTGGCCGCGCAGTTCGAGGGTGTGTCCGGCGACGGCGAGCCGGCGGGCCCGGTCGGGGAGCCGGGCGGTGAGGGTCTGCACCATGGCCCCGAGCCGCATCCGTTCGGGCCAGACGGTGGCGATGTCGAGTTCTTCGAGCGGGGCGGCGGTGACCGGTCCGACGCAGACCGGCAGGACGTCGCGCCGCAGCGCGTGCAGCAGCTCGGCGGTCTGGCCGCGTTCGGCGGCGCGGTCGAGGAGGCCGAGGGCGGCGGGGGCGGAGGTGAAGGTGACGGCGTCGAGGGAGCCGCTGCAGGTGGCGTCGAGGAGCCGGTCGACGGGTCCGAGGTCGAGCGGCGGCAGCCAGCGGTAGACGGGGACCTCGACGACCTCGGCGCCGGCGGTCGTGAGCGAGTCGACGAAGTCGCGCAGCGGGGCGCCGTGCAGCTGGACGGCGATCCGGCGGCCGTCGACGCCCTGGTCGAGGAGCCGTTCGAGCACCTCGACGGAGGACTCCGACTCGGCGGACCAGGCTTCGCGCAGTCCGGCGGCGCGGATGGCGCCCTTGGCCTTCGGGCCGCGGGCCAGCATCTCGGCCTTGGCGAGACTGCCGACGAGGTCGTCGAACAGGTCCCAGCCCTCGGCGGCCTCGATCCAGCCGCGGAAGCCGATGCCGGTGGTGGCGACGGCGATGTCCGGCGGGTCGGCGATCAGGGCGCGGGTGGCGGCGAGGAGTTCGGTGTCGTCCGCGAGCGGGACGATCCGCAGGGCGGGTGCGCGCAGCACGGTGGCACCGCGGCGCTGGAGGAGGGCGGCGAGCTCGTCGGCGCGGCGGGCGGCGGTGATGCCGATGGTGTAGCCGGCCAGCGGCGGGGCGGTGTCCTGCGACGGTACGAGGGCGGCGGTCGCGACGGCGGTGCGGTCGGCCATGGGCTGACGTCCTTCGTGGAGCGCCCCGGGGCCGTCGGCGTGCCTCGGGGGCGTGCCGCTCGCTGCGGTCCCTGCGGGGCCGTGGCGGGCGGCGGGTGGGTGGGTGGACCGTCATCGTCCCGTGCCGGGGTGTCACCGCCGGGTCGGTCCGATTTCCGGCTTGTTTCGCAGGTGAGGGCCGGTCCGCGGGTGCGGACCGGCCCTCGGTGGCGATCAGACCCGGGCGAGTGCCGGGGCCTGGGCGCCGGTGGGGGCGGCGGCCGGGCGGCGCAGGTAGACCGCCCAGGTGAGGGCGAAGCAGACGGCGTAGGCGGCGAGGAAGGAGACGAAGGCGGGGGTACCGCTCTTGGTGGTGAGGAAGGACTGGCGGAAGGCGAGGTTGATGAACAGGCCGCCGAGGGCGCCGACCGCGCCGATCACGCCGATCGCGGCGCCGGACATCCGGCGGGACCAGGCGGCCGCGTCCGCGGGGGTGTCGCCGGCGGCGATCCGGTCCTGGGCCTTGGCCTCGAAGATGCCGGGGATCATCTTGTAGGTGGAGCCGTTGCCGATGCCGGCGAAGACGAAGAGCGCGATGAAGCCGACGAGGAAGACCGGCAGCGACTTGATCGAGGAGGCGTAGGTCACCACCGAGGCGGCGGCGGCCATCGCGACGAAGTTCCAGAAGGTGATCCGGGAGCCGCCCCAGCGGTCGGCCAGCCAGCCGCCGACCGGGCGGATGACCGAGCCGAGCAGCGGGCCGATGAAGGTGAGCTGGGCGGCCTGCAGCGGGGTCCGGCCGAACTGGTTCTGCAGGACGAGGCCGAAGGCGAAGGAGAAGCCGATGAAGGAGCCGAAGGTGCCGATGTAGAGCACCGACATCAGCCAGGTGTGCCTCTCCTTGAGGATGGCCTTGAAGGTGCCGGTGTCGTTGCTGAGCTGGGCCAGGTTGTCCATGAACAGGGCCGAGCAGAGCGCCGCGACGGCGATCAGCGGGATGTAGATGCCGAGCACCAGGCGGGGCGAGGTGGCGCCGGCCCAGGTGATCACGGCGAGCGCGACCAGCTGGATGACGGGGACGCCGATGTTGCCGCCGCCCGCGTTGAGGCCGAGCGCCCAGCCCTTCTTCCGGAGCGGGAAGAAGGCGTTGATGTTGGTCATGGAGGAGGCGAAGTTGCCGCCGCCGACACCGGTGAGGGCCGCGACCACCATGAAGGTGGTGTAGGAGGTGCCGGGGTGCATCACGTACGCCGCGGCGATGCTCGGGACGAGGAGCAGCAGCGCGGAGACGATCGTCCAGTTCCGGCCGCCGAACCGGGCGACGGCGAAGGTGTAGGGGATCCGGACGAAGGAGCCGACCAGGGTGGGCATGGCCACCAGGAAGAATTTGCCGGCCGGGTCGATGCCGTAGCCCTTGCCCATGAAGAGGACCATGACGGACCACAGGCTCCAGATCGAGAAGCCGATGTGCTCGGAGAACACCGAGAAGATCAGGTTCCGGTTGGCGACCTTGCGGCCGGTGCGCTCCCAGAATTCGGTGTCCTCGGGCCGCCATTCCTGGATCCAGCGGCCGCCTGTTCTGCGCTGGGCTGTGTCGCTCATCGGTCTCCCCTTGCGTGCCGGTGCCTGCCCTGCCCGTGCTGTCATCGATGACGCTAGGAGCCCATGGTTTCGGGATCGTTGTGGTCTGTGAAGCCTGCGGAACCGTCCTCTCACCCGCCGCCGGCCGCCGGTGTGAGGGTCCGGAGACACACGAAGGCCGCCCTCCGGGAGTGGAGGACGGCCTGGGTGCACATGGGATGGTGGAGATGCCGGGAATCGAACCCGGGTCCGATGGAGTGGATTCAGGACTTCTCCGAGCGCAGTCCGCTGTGCTTTTCTCGGCCCCGGCAGTCACGCGGACAAGCCGCCGACGGGCCCAGCTACTGTTTGGCTTCCCTCCCGCCCCCGTAGCCGGGGCGGTTGGTTGAGTTCCCTAGATTATGCCAGGGTCCGGGTCGGGAACTCCCCGGTCTGACACCCTATTCGCTCGCTGATCAGGCAGCGAGAGCGAACTGCGGGGTATCGCGCTTGGTGTTGGCGATTATTTTTTTGCGACACGTGGTTAACGAGATCATTGCCGCGTTCCTCGGCTCGCTTCTCCTGTTTCGACTACCACCGTCGAAACCGATCATCCCCATGTTGATTTGACAAACAGCTCCGGTGGGCGGGGCCCTCCGGCGGTGCGATTGCCATGGTACGCGGTCGGCCCCCGGAGGGTCCAGCGCATTACCGGGCGGCGGGGCGGGCCCCTCCGACGGGCCGGGCCGGAGACCGGGCCGGGGTCAGACCGCGCGCTGCTTGCGGCGGGCCGCGGCGATCGCGCGGTCCGACTCACGCCGGTCCTGCTGCTCGCGCAGCGTCTGGCGCTTGTCGTACAGCTTCTTGCCGACCGCCAGGGCGATCTCCAGCTTGACCCGGCCGTCCTTGAAGTACAGGGAGAGCGGGACGAGCGTGTGGCCCGTCTCCTTCACCTTCGACTCCAGCTTGCGGATCTCCAGCTTGTGCAGCAGGAGCTTGCGCTTGCGCTTCGCCGAGTGGTTCGTCCAGGTGCCCTGGGTGTACTCCGGGATGAACAGGTTGTCGACCCAGGCCTCGTGCCCCTGGATGTAGGCGTACCCGTCGACGATGTTCGCCCGGCCCTCGCGGAGGGACTTCACCTCGGTACCGGTCAGCACCATGCCGCACTCGTAGGTGTCGAGGATGGTGTACTCGTGCCGCGCCCGCTTGTTCTGCGCGATGACCTTGTTGCCCTTTTCCTTTGCCATAGCGCCGACATTCTCGCACCTCGGCGACGTCGGGGGCAGTCCTTTTGCGCGCGGGTGGCGGGCGTGCCGGGCCGGCGGGCCGCCGGAGGTCCGATGCGGGGCCGGTGCGGGCCGAGGCGCGCCGCTGCGGGGCCGTGGCGGCCCGGCGGATCAGCGGCGCGCGCCCAGGCCCGCGAGGACGTGCAGGGCGAGGTCGGCGGCGCCCTCCGGGGCGGCCGAGACGTCGGGCTGCAGGCCGGTGCCGTCGGGCGAGCGGCCCTCCGGGGTGTAGTAGCGGCCCACGGTGAGCTCCACCACGCCGCCGTCCGCCAGCCGGCTGGGCTGCTGCACGGTGCCCTTGCCGAAGGTCCTGGCGCCCACCAGGACGGCCCGGCAGCGGTCCTGCAGGGCGCCGGCGAGCAGTTCGGCGGCGCTCATCGTCCCGCCGTCCACCAGCACCACCAGCGGGGTGGCGGTGTCCCCGCCGGAGGCGGCCGTCAGCTCGCGCCGCACCCCGCGGGACTCGTAGGAGGCGACCGGCCCGCCGTCCAGGAAGACCGAGGCGGTGCCGACCGCCTCGTCGACCAGGCCGCCGGAGCTGCCGCGCAGGTCCAGCACGACCGCCCGGGCCCCCTGGGCCGCGATCCGGACCTGTTCGGCCACGCCGCTGGTGAAGGCCCGCACGGTGATCCGCGTCACGCCGTCGGGCAGCCGCTCGACACCGACCTCCTGGGCGGCCAGTAAGGCCCGCCCCAGCACGACCTCGCGCGGGGCGGCCGAGCCGCGCGAGACGGTGAGCGCCACCGTGCGGTCGGTCGGGGCACCGGCGCTGCCGCGCAGCCGGGCCACCACCTCCGTCACCGGCAGGCCGTCGGCCCGGGCGCCGTCGACCGCGACCAGCCGGTCCCCGGCCGCGATGCCGGCCCGGGCGGCCGGGCCGCCGGGCTGCACGGCGGAGACGGCGGTCGAGCCGTCCCTGCTGCGGTCCACCGAGAGCCCCACGCCGAGGTAGCGGCCGCGGACCAGGTCCGCGTACTGGTCCGGGCTCAGGTAGGCGGCCCAGCGGTCGCCGCTCGCGTCGACCAGGGCCTCGGCCTGCTGCGGGCTGAGGTCGGCTCCGGTGACGTCCCGTCCGGCGGCGAGCCGTGCGGCGGCGTCCATCGAGGGCGGCAGCGGCACCGTCAGCGGCTCGCCCCAGGCGCCGCTCGCGGCACCCGCCATCAGGACGACGCCGAACACCAGGGTGAGCGCGGCTCCCTGGCGTACCCGACGGTGGCTTCCCGGCATGCGACGGAGTCTAGGCGGCACGGCCCCGCCGGGGCGACGGAACGCCCGGGACCTCGCAGGTCAGACCTTGAGGTACTTGCGCAGGGTGAAGAAGGCCGCGATGCCGGCCATCGCCATGCCGACCACGACCAGCAGCGGAATCACCGTCAGGACCGAGGACAGGCCGATGAACTGGATGAACAGCACCCGCTTCGCCAGCCAGTGCTGGACGAAGAAGTGGCCGAGCAGCAGCAGGCCGGAGGCCATCACCGCGCCGAGCAGGGCGGAGAACGCGGCCTCCGCGATGAACGGCATCTGCACGTAGAAGTTCGAGGCACCGACGAGGCGCATGATGCCGGTCTCGCGCCGTCGGCTGAAGGCCGACACCCGGACGGTGTTGACGATCAGCAGCAGCGCCACGAAGAGCATCAGCACCATGATGACGAAGGCGGCGGTCTGCAGACCGTTCAGCAGGCCGAAGAGGTTCTCCAGGATCCGGCGCTGGTCGTCCACCGACTTCACGCCGGGCTTGCCGGCGAAGGCGCTCTGGATGACGTCGTACTTGGTCGGGTCGCTGAGCTTGACCCGCCACGACTGCGGCATCGCCTCCGGACCGACCGCCGCGAGCAGCGGGTTGTCCGGGTTCGACTCCTTCCAGTGCTTGTACGCCTCGGGGGCGGTCTCCAGGGTGGCCTTCTGCACCAGCGGGGTCATCTTGTCGAGCTGCGCCTTGACCGCGGTCACCTGGTCGTCGGTGGCCGCACCGCTGGCGCACTGCGCCGAGGCCGCCATGTCGAACTTGGTGCAGAACGAGATGCTGACCTCGACCTTGTCGTACCAGTAGCCCTTCATCGAGTTGACCTGGTCGCGGACCAGGAGGCTGCCACCGGCAAGGGCGAGGGACAGCGCGACACTGACGATGACCGCGATGGTCATCGTCAGGTTGCGGCGGAGGCCGATGCCGATCTCCGAGAGGACGAACCGGATACGCATGCTTCTCTCAATCCAGGGTCGGTGCAGGCTGGGCGGTCAGGCGTGACGACGGGTGGCGGCTAGTTCTGGTAGCCGTACACGCCGCGGGCCTGGTCGCGGACCAGCAGCCCCTTGTCGAGTTCGATCACGCGCTTGCGCATCTGGTCGACGATGGCCTGGTCGTGCGTGGCCATCAGCACCGTGGTGCCGGTGCGGTTGATCCGGTCGAGGAGCTTCATGATGCCGACCGAGTTCTGCGGGTCGAGGTTTCCCGTGGGCTCGTCCGCGATCAGCAGCATCGGGCGGTTGACGAAGGCCCGGGCGATCGCCACGCGCTGCTGCTCACCACCGGAGAGCTCGCCGGGCATGCGGTCCTCCTTGCCGCCGAGGCCGACCAGGTCGAGCACCTCGGGCACCACCTTGGCGATGGCGCTGCGCGGCTTGCCGATGACCTCCAGGGCGAAGCCGACGTTCTGCGCGACCGTCTTGTTCGGCAGCAGGCGGAAGTCCTGGAAGATCGTGCCCAGCTGGCGGCGCATGTGCGGCACCTTCCAGTTGGACAGCTTGCCGAGGTCCTTGCCCATCACGTGCACGGCCCCGGTGCTGGGGCGCTCCTCGCGCAGGCAGAGCCGGAGGAAGGTCGACTTCCCCGAGCCGGACGAGCCGACCAGGAAGACGAACTCGCCCTTCTCGATCTCCAGCGAGACGTTGTCCAGGGCAGGACGGTTCTGCTTGGGATAGGTCTTGGAGACGTTGTCGAATCTGATCACGGCTGCATCACGGAGGCCATCCTAGGTGGGCCCGTCCGCGCCCCGGACCGGGAGCGGCGGTCGAAGCGGCATCCTCCCCGACCGCTCCAGGTCTGGGACCATACGCGAACCACGGCCCGACCCGCAGTCCCGGGTCGGGTACCGACCGATGATTCGTCGGGGATTGTTCCCGTCTGTCCGGAATTGGAAGGTGGGATTTGTGCGCGCTATCTCACAATCACACCGGAGAACGCCCCCTCTGCGGGGGCCGAGCGCCCGCGAACCTGGCACAGTGGAGAGACGGACGGAACCATCGGCCCGTCCGGTGCGTTTGCAGTGACAGCAAGGAGGAGATCGCATGACCTGCGACCATCTGGTGTGCGCCAACTGCAACGGCCGCGTGAGCGAGGGCCGGTGCCCGGTGTGCCGCGCCAACCGGGCCCGCATGCAGGAGCAGCAGGGCCCGTTCGCCGCACTGACCCCGGCGACCCTGCTGGCCCTGATCGCGGCACTGTTCGCGGTGGCCCTCATCGCCCGGCAGGCGCTGGCCTGAGACCAGGAACGCCCGAAGGCCCCCGGAGCCGAGCTCCGGGGGCCTTCGTCGTAGATCTGGGATCAGCCGGCGGTCTCCCGCTGCCTGCGCCGGCGGATGCCGGCCTCGATGCCGTGCCGAACGTTCACCTCGCCCGGCGTCCGCACCCGATCAGCTGGCGGTCTCCCGCTGCTTGCGCCAGCGGATGCCGGCCTCGATGAAGCCGTCGATGTCGCCGTCCAGGACGGCCTGCGGGTTGCCGACCTCGTGCTCGGTGCGCAGGTCCTTGACCATCTGGTACGGGTGCAGGACGTAGGAACGCATCTGGTTGCCCCAGGAGCTGCCGCTGTCCTTGAGGGCGTCCATCGCGGCCTTCTCCTCCTGGCGGCGCCGCTCCAGCAGCTTGGCCTGGAGGACGTTCATCGCCGAGGCCTTGTTCTGGATCTGCGAGCGCTCGTTCTGGCAGGAGACCACGATGCCGGTCGGCAGGTGGGTGATGCGCACCGCGGAGTCGGTGGTGTTGACGCCCTGGCCGCCGGGGCCGGAGGCGCGGTACACGTCGATGCGCAGGTCGCCCTCGTCGATGTCGACGTGGTCGGACTGCTCGACGACCGGGAGGACCTCGACGCCGGCGAAGGAGGTCTGCCGGCGGCCCTGGTTGTCGAACGGGGAGATGCGCACCAGGCGGTGGGTGCCCTGCTCGACGGAGAGGGTGCCGTAGGCGTACGGCGCCTTGACGGTGAAGGTCGCGGACTTGATACCGGCCTCTTCGGCGTACGAGGTGTCGTAGACCTCGGTCGGGTAGCCGTGCCGCTCGGCCCAGCGCAGGTACATGCGCATCAGCTGCTCGGCGAAGTCGGCGGCGTCGACGCCGCCCGCCTCGGCACGGATGTTGACCAGGGCCTCGCGGGCGTCGTACTCGCCCGACAGGAGGGTGCGGACCTCGAGCTCCTCGACGGCCTTCTTGACCGACTCCAGCTCGACCTCGGCCTCGACGCGGGTGTCCGCGTCGTCCTCGGCCTCGGCCAGCTCGAACAGGACGCCCAGGTCGTCGACCCGGCCGCGCAGGGTCTCGAACTTGCGCAGTTCGCCCTGGAGGAACGAGAGCCGGCTGGTGACCTTCTGCGCGTTGGCGACGTCGTCCCAGAGGGTCGGGGCGGCTGCATCCTCCTCCAGGGTCGCGATGTCGGCCCGGATCTTGTCCAGGTCGAGGACGGCCTCGATCGACCCCATGGTCGTCTCGAGGTTCTTGAGCTCTTCGGAAGGATCGACGGCTGCCACGCCTCAAGCGTAATGGTTCGCGGAGACCGTTCGGCTACACCGGGGGTCCGAGGGGCGCCGCGGGCCCTCCCGCGGCGGCGTGGGCGGGCCCGGCGGCGGGCGGTTCGGCGGCGAAGGCGCTGTACGCGGCGGCCGCGCCGGCCAGCAGCAGCACGGTGGCGATCAGCACGGCGAGCATCCGGCGGCGGCGCACCAGCCGGCGGCGCCGGTGGCTGGTGACCGGGGCGGCGGAGCGCTGCGCGCGGGACTCGGCGGCGTAGGAGGCGAGCTCCTGCGGGGAGGGCCGGCGCAGGCTGGTGTGGGTGTCGCGGGTGGAGTCCGGCGAGGGGGCGGGGACGAGCGGCACGGCCGGGCCGCGCCGGCGGCGGTGGGTGCCCGTCCCGGCGTCGACCTCGGCGTACACCGCCTCGCCGGGGGTCGGCACGTCCTCGACCGGGCCGCGCTGGGCGGGGACGGCGAGCGGCGGCAGCCCGGCGAGGACCGGCAGCTGCTCGCGCAGCCGGGAGGCCAGCTCGGCGGCGCGCAGCCGGGAGGCGGGGGCCTTGGCCAGGCACTCGGAGATGATCCGCCACAGGCCGTCCGGCATGCCGGGGACGGGCGGGACGCTCTCGGTGACGTGGCGGCGCAGCACGGCGCCGGTGTGGCCGCCGCCGAAGGGCGTGAAGCCGGCCAGCAGCTCGTAGAGCACGGTGGCGAGGGCGTAGATGTCGACGGCGGCGCGCGGTTCCAGGCCCTCGATGATCTCGGGGGCGAGGTAGTCGGGGGTACCGATGATCCGGGTGGCCCGGGTGCGGCGGGGGGCGTCGACGAGGCGGGCGATGCCGAAGTCGGTGAGCTTGGCCCGGGGGGCGCCGCCGGGTCCGGGCGGGGCGGCGAGGTCGAGCAGCACGTTCTCGGGCTTGACGTCGCGGTGGACGATGCCGGCGGCGTGCGCGGCGGCCAGGCCGTCGGCGACGTCGGCGATCACCGAGGCGGCGGCGAGCGGGGGGAGCACGCCCTCGCGCTCCAGCCGGGTGCGCAGGTCGGTGCCCTGGACGAGGTCCATGACCAGGGCGAGGTCGCTGCCGTCCACGACCATGTCGTGCACGCCGACCACCCGGGGGTGGTCGAGGCTGGTGAGGGCGGCGCGCTCCTGGACGAAGCGGCCGACCAGGACCTGGTCGGAGGCCAGGTCCTCGCGCAGCAACTTGACGGCCACCGGGCCGTCCGGGCCCTCGCCGAGCCAGACGGTGCCGGCGGAACCCCGGCCGATCACCTGGTGGACGGTGTAGCGGCTGCCGATCTTGCGTGCCAATGCTGCTCCGTGGGCTCGGTAGGTCGGTGCTCGACGACCAACCTACGCGCCCGGCGGCCCTCCGGGGGGCGCCGGAGGGCCGTCGGGGACGGTCGTTTCACGGAAAGTTCGTGAATTGTCGACAAAGTGCCAAAATCGCCGCCCTGACGGACCGTCGGCTGCTCACCGACCGCCGTTCAACCCGCTGATCCAGTCGCTCGCGCTGGCGAACCAGCTCTTGACGTTCTCCCAGTACACTGGCAGGTCGGTGAAGTTCCACAGCGCCACCGCGGCGATCGCCAGGATCAGCAGCACCATCAGGCAGCCCTTGAGGCAGCCGAGGCCCGGGATGTACATCCGGTTGCGGCTGCGCGGCCGCGGCTCCCGGCGCGGGGCCGGCTCGCGGCGGGGCGCCGGGGCCGGCTCGGGGCGCCGCTGCGGGGCGGGCTCCTGCCGGCGCTGCGGGGCCGGCGCGGGCGGCTGCGGCGGCGGGTAGGCCTGCGGGGTCGGCGCGGCCTGGGCGGCCTGCGGCTGGGCCTGCGGGGGCTGGCGGTAGCCCTGCGGGGGCTGCGGCGGGTTCTGCCGGGCCTGGTACGGCTGCGGGGCCACCGGCGGGCGCTGCGAGTAGCCGCCCGACCCGCGGCCGCTCTGGGGCGGCTGCGGCGGCCGGCCCTGCGGTGCCTGGTACGGCGGCGGGGCCTGGTAGGGCTGGGGCGCCTGGTACGGCGGCTGGGCCTGGTACGGCTGCGGGGCGACCTGCGGGCGGTCCAGCTCCTCCGGGTCGAAGTAGCCGATCTGGGTCTGCTGGTTGCGGTCGCGGGCGGCGCGCAGCTGGGTCTGCCACGGGTGCGGCGCCTCCGGCTCGGCGGCGGGCGCGCCCGGGGGCACCGGCGGCATCACCCGGGTCCGGTCGCCGGAGGCGGCCGGCTGCGGGGCCATCACCTGCGTGCGGTCCTCGGCGCCCGGGGCGGCGGCGACCACCTGGGTCGCGGCGCCCGGGTCGAACCCGCGGGAGGGCAGCACCTGGGTGGCGTCGGCGGAACCGGCCGACAGCGGGTTCACCGCGGTCGGCGTCGCGGCGGCCAGCGCCGGGTCGGTCACCAGCAGGTCGCCGACGGCCAGCGCGGCCTCGACCGCGGCGGGCGAGGAGTGCACGCCGATCCCGGCCGCGACCACCCGCAGCGCCTCGGCCAGCGCGACCGAGGTCGGCCGCTCGGCCGGGCTCTTGCGCAGGCAACGCTCGATCACCGTCCACAGCGGCTCGGGCAGCGAGCGCGGGCGCTCCGGCTCCTGGGCGAGGTGGGCCTGCAGCACCGCGATCGGGCCGTCGCCCTGGAACGGCGGACGGCCGGTGACCAGCTCGTACAGCATGATGCCGGCGCCGTACACGTCGACCGCGGCGGTCTGCGGGCGGCCCTCGGCGGACTCCGGGGCGACGTACGCCGGGGTGCCGACGAACTCGTGGGTGCGGGTGATGCCCGGGGAGTCGGCGAGCCGGGCGATGCCGAAGTCGGTGAGCATCGGGTGCATCTGCTCGGAGCCGTCCGGGCCGGCCGTGGTCGCCAGCAGCACGTTGGCCGGCTTCAGGTCGCGGTGGACGACGCCGTCGGCGTGGCTGACCGCCAGCGCGTCGGCGACCTGCGCCATCAGCAGGGCGCCGGCGATCGGGCTGAGCGGGCCGTTGGAGCGCAGGTAGCGGAAGAGGTCCGGCCCCTCGACGAGGTCCATCACCAGGGCGAGCAGCTCGCCCTCCACCACCAGGTCGCGGACCCGGACGATGTTGGGGTGGGTGAGCCGCAGCAGCACCGAGCGCTCCCGCAGGAAGCGCATCACCACGTCGGGGTCGGTGGCCAGCTCCTCGCGCAGCACCTTGACGGCGACCGCGCGGCCCGGCTCCAGGCCCGGAACGGCGGCGTCGTCGCGGACCCGGCCGCGGAAGACCGTACCGGTGGCCCCTCGCCCGAGGCTCTCCTCGATCAGATACTTGCTGCCGACCGGCCGCACCTGTGACTCCTGTGGTCGCTCGTCCTCGCTGCCCGGAGGTCGGACAGGTGGCCACGATTCCGCGGTTTTCGCAAACTCTAACGGTGCCCGGGCGGCTTGCCGAGGCGAGCGCACCGCGAGCTGCGCGGAAGTCTCGGGGGTGCCCCCTAGGGGACGCCCGGGCTGACGTGCCGTCGGTCCGGCCCCGGCGATGATCGCAAGATCGTCAAATCCGGTACCGTGCCCGGACTGTCGCTCCAGGGTGGCAGGATGGCAGGCACCACACGTGTGCAGAAGGGACCCGGGCGAGATGCAGATCCGGCTCACCGTCCTCCGACCGCGCAGCGGCCCGGCCGGCGCCGGATCGTCCACGGACGTGCTGGTCACGGCACCCTCCGGCACGGCGCTCGGCGCAGTCGCCGGCGCGCTCGCGGGCGCGGCGGGCGTGCGCGGCCCGCGGTCCGCCACGCACGTGCAGCTGTACGCCGGGGCGGAACGGGTGGACGACCAGGCGCTGCTCGGCCGACCGCCGCTGATCGACGGCGCGGTCCTCTCGCTCGGCGAACCGGACCCGGACACCGGGCCCGACGAGCTGCCCGCCGCCGCCGAACTACGGGTCGTCGGCGGCCCCGACGCGGGCGGCGTGCACCGGCTGCACGGCGAGGAGATCAGCGTCGGCCGCTCCAGCGAGGCCGACGTGCCGCTCGACGACCCGGACGTCTCCCGGCTGCACCTCGCCCTCCACCTCGCCGACGGCACGGTCACCGTCCGCGACCTCGACTCCACCAACGGCACCCTGCTCGACGGCCGCTGGCTGCGCGGCGACTCCTCGGAGCTGCCCGACGGCGGACTGCTGCGGCTCGGCGAGTCGACCCTGCAGATCGCCCGCACGGAGATCGGGGGGAATTCCGGGTCGCGGCCCGCCGTGCCGGACGGCGACGGCCACCTCCAGCTGCCCGACCGGCCCGGCGCCCGCACGGCCGCCGCCGTGCCCCCACCGCCCTCGCAGCCCCCGCAGGTCCCCGGCGGCCGCGCCCGCGGCCTGCTCTCGCTGCGCCGCTCCCGCACCGCGCCCCAGCAGCCCGCCCCCGAGGCCGCCGCCCAGCAGGTCCAGATCCGCACCCGGCAGGCCGCCGCGCAGCGCGAGCGCTGGCCCGACCCGGCCGCGCTGCTGCTCACCGCGCTCGGCCCCGGCCCGAGGCTGTGGGAACGCACCCCGACCCACCCCGACGCGCTCGCCGTCCGGCTCGGCACCGCCGACCGGCCGGGCGGTCCCGGCACCGCCCCGGGCACGCTGCTGCCCGCCGTCCCGGTCACCGCCGACCTGCAGACCGCGGGCATCGCCGTCCTCGCCGGGCCGCGCCCGCGGCTCACCGGGCTCGCCCGCGCCGTGCCCGCCCAGCTCGCCGTGCTGCACCCGCCGAGCGGCCTCGCCCTGGTGGTGGTCGCCGCCGACGAGCAGCGCGCCGCCGACTGGGACTGGACGATGTGGCTGCCCCACCTGCGACCCGGCCAGGGGCAGGACTGCCGGCTGCTGGTCGGCTTCGGCCCCGAGCAGGCCCAGGCCCGGCTCGCCGAGCTGGCCGCCGCCTCGGGCGGCCCGGAGGCCACCGTCCTGCTCGTCGACGGCGACCCGGGCACCCCGGAGGCCCGCGAGGGCCTCGACCTGCTGCTCCGCCAGGGCCCCGCCGTCGGCGTCTTCACGGTCTGCCTCGCGGAGTCCGAGGAGGAGCTGCCCTCCGGGATCGGCGCCCGCGCCGCGGTGACCGGCGAGGTCGCCACCCGGCTCACCGTCGACCTGCCCGCCGGCGGCGCCCGCGAGCGGATCGAGGACGTCGCCCTGGACGCCGTCCCGGCCGCCTGGGCCGAACGGCTCGCCCGCGCTCTCGCCCCGCTGCGGGAGGCCGCCCCGGCCGCCCGCGGACCGCTGCCGGACGCCCTGCGCCTGCTCGACCTGCTCCGGCTGGAGGCCGTCACCCCGGCCAAGCTCTCGGACCGCTGGGCCGGGCTGCCGGACGGCGCCGGCGCGGCCACCGCCCTGATCGGCACCGCCCGGGACGGCCTGTGCACCGTCGACCTCGCCGACACCGAGGCCGCCGACGGCCACGGCGCCGAGGGCGGCCCGCACCTGCTGATCGGCGGCGCGGCCGGCTCCGGCAAGACCGAGCTGCTGCGCACCCTGATCGCCTCGCTGGCCGTCGCCGAACGCCCGGAGCGGCTGGAGATCACCGTGGTGGAGTCCCGCTCCCCCGCCGACCGGGACCAGTCGGCCGGCCTGCGGGCCTGCACCGACCTGCCGCACGTCACCGCCCACCTGGACGCCGCCGCGGACCCGCGGCAGGCCCTGCTCACCGCCGAGGCCCTGCTGGACGAGCTGGCGCGCCGTGAGACCCTGCTCGGCGGGCGGGACTTCACCGCCTGGCACACCGCCCGGATACTCCGCAAGGCGCCCGCCCTGGTGACCGCCGGAGGTCTCACCGCGGCCGCCGCCGCGACGTCCCGGGTGGTCGAGCAGCGCACCGCGCCGGACGCGGCCGCCGCGCCGCGGGTACCCGCCCGGATGGTCGTGGTGGTCGACGACCTGGACGCGCTGTACGCGCCGACCTCGCCGGCCGGCCGGCCGCTCTCCCGGGCCCTGGCCGCGGTCGCCGAGCGCGGCGGCCGGCTCGGCGTGCACCTGGTCGCCGCCACCGGCGCGCCGGAGCGGACGGCGGGCACCGAGATCGACGAGGCCGCCCAGGTACGGATCGCGCTGCGCACCGACCACCCGGCCGAGTCCGACCAGCTGATCCACCTGCCGGACGCCGCGGCGCTGCCGGAGGAGACGCCGGGCCGCGGCTACCTGCGGCGCCCGGACGGCGGGGTGACGGCCTTCCAGACCGCGCGGGTCAGCGGCCGGATCCCGCGGACGTCCACGCTGCGGCCGACGGTCGTGGCGGTGGACCTGATGCAGCTCGGCCTGCCGCCGACCCGCCGCCCCGTCCGCGAACTCGGCAACGGCCCGACCGACCTCGCCCTGCTCGCCAGCGCCCTCCAGCGCGCCGCCGCCCAGGGCGGCCGCTCGACCGGGGTTCAGGCCTGGTGGCCGTTCACACCGGCGTGCCGCTGAGGCTCGGCGGGCGGCTTGAGGAGCGACCAGGGCACGGGGACCACCGGTCCCCGCCCGCCCGGCCGCTCGGCGGCGGGGGCGGCCGCGGGCGGCGCCCCGGAGTTCTCCCCCGCCACCCCCGGGCACCCCCGGCCCCCCCCCGCCCGGCCGCCCGGCGGCCGGGGCGGTCACGGGCGGCTCCGCGGGCACCACGGTGTCGGCCACCGGTCCCCCGGCGGGCGCGGCCTGCCCCCGAGCGGCCCGCTTCTCCGCGAGCTTCTGCGCGACGAGCCGCTCCAGGGCGTCGGAGTCGACCGTCGGCGCCTCGGCCGCAGGCTGCACCGGCGTCGACACGGGTGCCTCCGCGGCACGGCGCTCGGCGGCGGCCGGACGGACGCCCCCGCCGTCGGACGACACCGTCCGGCGTTCACCGAGCTTGCGCTCCCACAGCTCGTCGACGGCCTGCTGCTGGCGGGTCTCCTGCTCGTTGGCGTGCCGCCGGGTCTCCAGGTCGATCTCCATGCGGCGCCGCGCGGCGTGCGCCCGGATCTCGTGCAGCTCGGTCTTGAGCCGCTCGGACGCCGCCTCCTCGCGGACCCGCATCTCGTCCGTGTGGATCCGCTCCGCCGACACGGTCTCGTTCTCCACGAGACGGTCGTAGGCGGTCGCTCCGCTGAAGAACTTCACCAGGACCGGCATGCAGTCGATCAGGACGAAGAAGACCCGGACGAGCCAGCTCGCCGCGCCGATGAAGCCGCTCCGGCCGGCCAGTGCGAACAGCGCGTCGAACCGGTCGCCGAGGCCGACCGGGGCACCCGGCTGGTCCTCCTGCTTCAACCGCTCGTCGATCCGCCGGACGAGCAGGTTCTGGAAGTCCGACTCCGTCCCGGCCCGGCCCTTCGAGGCCTCGGTGATCGCACGGTCGAGCTCGGCGAGCTGCCGCTGCTGGTCCTCGACCGGGTGCGCGGCCACGAAGTTCCGCACGGCCTCCTGGTCGTACTGGCACGCCGGACCGTTCCCGGCCCGGCCGGTGAGGCCCCGGCCCTCGGTGCCGTTGCACTCCTCGTTGACCGTCTGCCGCAGCCCGGCGAGGGTCTTCTGGTCCTCGGCGATCCCCGTCCGCAGCTGTTCGGCCTGCGACCGCAGCTGGTCCAGCTTCCTGGAGACGGCACCGAGCTCCCCGGAGAGGCCGAGGTCCCGGTCGGCGCAGTCGGCGCCGGCGGGCTGCGACGCATCGGCGGCGCCCGGCGGACGGTTGCACGCCAGCAGCTCCTGGCGCAGGTGGTCCAGGTGTTGCTGCCGGTCCTGGGCCACCACGGACAGCACCGACGGCTCGAAGATCCGCAGCACGATCGGCTCCGCGATGAGGAAGCCGAAGAAGCAGGCGATGACGAGCCGGGGTGCCAGGACCGAGGCGCGGGTGCGCCAGCGGGAACCGCCGGAGCTCGACACCAGCCAGCGGTCCAGGCACAGCACGAACACGGCCCAGCCGAGTGCCGCGAGGACGAACCACGGCCGGACCCCGCCGATGATCTCCTCGAGCGCGAAGAACATCGAGAACCCGCCGATGGCCGCGGTGCACACCATGACGGCGCCCAGCGCGCTGTACCGGGCCCGCTCGGTGCGGACGCGGGCGAGCAGTTCCTCGTCCACGCCGGTCAGCACCCGCAGCCGGCGGCCGGCGGCCCCGGGGCCCGGATCAGTCGAAGAGGTCGTTCTCGTCGGGAGGATTCTCATCGTTCTCCTTCCTGGGCCGCGCGCCGGCGAGGGCGGAGACCTCCTGGCCGCCCCGGGTGATCCGCCGGTCGGGGGGGGGGGGGGGGCCGGCCGGGGGGGGGGGGGGGGGCAGGCGGGGGACCAGCCCCCGGGGGGGC